>JARGOJ010001254.1 GCA_029210225.1 Planctomycetota bacterium | reverse complement strand
GTGATAATTAATAGCGTGGTCGTGCGCGGCATCTCGAACCCTGGCCAAGAACAACAACTCGGGAGAATCCTGTGGCATCACCACTGGGCCGCTCCGTCCAGGAAAGAAGACTCGCTCCTGAGTGATTGTGTGCTTCTTGTTGCGCGCTTTCGCCAATCCAACAACCGTCATTTGCCCATTGCGATAGGCCTCGACCAAGTTGCTCACAACAGAGTGGGCCACACCGAGCTGACCCTTACCTCCATCAATGACGACGAGCTGGGGCAAGTCTCCAAGGCGATGCACCTTGGCGGGATCGAAACGCCGAGATAAAACCTCGCGCATCGAAGCGAAGTCGTCCTGGCCTTCGACAGTGTTAATTTTATAGGTGCGAAAGCGGTCGCGGCGCTCTTCTCCATTTTCAAAACGGACCATGGACGCCACTGTGAAATTGCCCTGAATTGTTGAGATGTCATAGCATTCAATGATTTTGGGAAAGTGCGGCAATTGCAGCCCGTCTTCGAGGGCTTCTAGAGTCTTCGTGAGCGCTTCTTTGCGCTCTGTCTCAGTGTCCAGGTAGGCTGCCGCGTTCTTCATGGCCATAGCGATCAATGACGCTCTTGAACCTCTTTGAGGAATGAGGAATTGAATTTTCTGCTCGCACTGCTCGGTGAAAATCTGACTGAGCAATTCCCTATCCTCGATCTCCGTGGGCAAGAGCACTTCCTCTGGGATAGGACGGGTGCCATCGTAGAACTGTTTGACGAAGGCATTTAGCACGAGATCTTGAGGCAAGGGCGTCGAGATCTTTTGAGTTGTGGAATTAGAAATTCGCCCATAGCGAACATGGAGAACACGAATGACAGTAATCGGACCAATTTGAGAAATGCCGAAGGCATCTTGGTTCTTAAAGACCCCAGTTCGCGCCACGCTCCGCTGTTCGTGAATCGACTTAATGGCCTTCAGTTCATCGCGAACCCGAGCAGCCTGTTCATATTGCATTTTATCGGAGAGCATCTTCATGCGCTCTTCGAGGCGAGGCACTAACTCGTCATTCTTGCCTTTCAAGAAGAGGATGACATCCTTAACGATCTCGTCGTATTCTTCTTTTGTTTGCAGGTCGACGCAGGGCGCCCCGCAGCGCCCCATTTGATATTCAAGGCAAGGGCGGGTCCGCTGCTTGAACTCATGATTTGTGCAAGTTCTAAGTGCAAAGTGCTTTTTAATGATTCGCGCTAAATCTCTCGCCTCCGAAGCGGAGGCATAGGGACCAAAATACTGAGCTTTGTCTTTGACGGCGCGACGCGCAAAGTTCAATCGGGGCCATTTCTCATGGACAGAGACCTTCAATGAGAGGTAGGTCTTATCGTCGGTCAGCATCACATTAAAGCGCGGTTTATGCTCCTTGATAAGATTATTCTCTAAGAGCAGCGCTTCGCGGGGGCTGTTGGTGACCAAGAAATTGATTTCGACGGTCGAGGTGATGATAAATGGAAAAAGCGGCCGTCCGTCGTCGGCATTTTTACGGAAATAAGAGCTGACCCGGCTTCTAAGACTGGTCGCTTTGCCGATGTAGACCGGCTTTTTCTTTCCGTCTAGAAATAAGTAAACTCCAGGGCTGGCGGGGAGTTCTTTGGCCCGCTTTAAGAGTAATTTTCGGTCTTTATCCCAATCAACATCGTTCATGTCCGGTCGAGGCTCCCAATAGGCTCGTCTTTTATGTGCTCGTGACATGGTGAACTGCCAAGAAGAGCCCCAGAGATAAACTATTGTGAATCATATGGGCGGTGATGCTCGCCACGATCGACCGCTTGGGGGCTGTGACTGTGAGGTATGCGAAGAACACACCTAAGCCGGTGATTGGCAAGACGGAATGAAATCCGAGGTGCATAGACCCGAAGAACCACGCCGATATGACCATGGCGATGGGGAGCGGAGCTAATTTCCCCAAGGCCGGGAGCAGCAATCCTCGAAAAATAATCTCTTCTTGAATGGGTGCGCCAATGACAGCGACTAAAAAGGCCAAGATCAGCGCGGTGCTGTCGAAGTCGGCGAGGAAAGTTTGAATGGGGTGAGGGACTTGATTCAATCCAAGCCATCCGGCGAGCACACTCGTTCCCCCCACGATAGCTACAATCACTGGGAGAAATGCAAAATACAGTCGGGCTCCTCGCGCCACTTCTCCCCATGCGCCTTTGAAGTTTAATCCTTGAAGGGATAAATCAATCTTAGTGCCTGGGCTCTTCGACATTGCCACCACGGCCACTAATCCAATGAGAAAAAGAGTGACGAGGAGCTTTGATAGGGCGCTGCCGAGGAGCTTGGATTT
>JARGOJ010001253.1 GCA_029210225.1 Planctomycetota bacterium | reverse complement strand
GCCCAGGGACAAACCTCAATAGGGTCTCCAAGGCCGGAAAAGCGATATAGATTTGCTGGATTTGATGGCCGCCGAACCAAGGTACATACTTGTCTCCAACGAGATAAGCGAGACCATCCTTGTTTTTGAACAGTAAATTGTGAAATCGAAAGCTGAGTAGGGGAATCCCGTAAAGAATGAAAAAGAAGAGGCCGGGAGCATAAGGGTTAGGATCGTAGACGAACCAACTGAAGGCAGAGAAAGCGCCGCAGAGGATGAAGAGTGGGAAGAGGGTTAGCAGTCGACTGAGCAGTGTCATGGGAATGGCCAGAGTAACTTTCGTGCCAGAGATAAAGGCTCTTCCACTCCTAAAGCTGAGGGAGCCTCTTCGGAGTGATGCCAGGTGCCGTGAATCTGATCCCAGATTTTAAGGTTTGCGCCGTAATTTCCATAGAGCTCATCCCGGCCATGGTGCCAGGCGTGGTCCCTCGGCAAAATCAGTAGCGGGGAGAGACATCGCTCCAGCCAGGGCCAGGGATGGAGCGTCGAGTGTTTCCAAAGATCCAAGCTAGCAGAGACGGCAGCGCCAAGTAGATAACCCTCGGGACGGTCGAGCAAGAACAGGAAAATCGAGTTTAACCAGAGATAGCAAATTAAAAAACTGGTCCAGAGGGTGTTCCGAGAGGTCGCGAAGACATCCATGTCGGTCACGGTGTGGTGCACCTTGTGAGTTGGCCAAAGACGCTGGCTGTGGAGCAAGCGATGGTTCCAATAATAGACATAGTCAACGAAGATGAAGTTCAGGAAAAAGCCCCCCACAAGACCTAGAGGCAAGCAGTGGCGGGCGCTTTGTGGGAAACATTGTTGATAGAGAAGGAAGAGCAACCCGGTTTGCAACCACGGCACCAAGGTCCCTTGTACGCTGAGATTGGCAATGTCTAAGGCCCAATCTTGCCATGACTTAGAGAAGACGTGGGCGCGCCGTTTCGATCCTATGAGAGTCCAGAGCAGCAGAAGGCCAAAGACCACGGGGATAATAAGCTTCACAAGCATTTCTGGGAAAGTCATGGCAAAACCGCAATGGTGACGAGGGGCAGCATAAAATGTCTCTATATGACATGATCGAACTCAGACCGTACCTTATGAAAATTTGTCAGGGACGGGAAAGAATTCCAACAAAAGGCACTGTGGATTTCGTAACAAAGGCGCAATGGACCAAGAATCACTCCGAAAACTTTGGAGCAAAACACTTGCAGCGTTAGAGGACGGAGGGAAAGACCCCTCTCAGAGCATTCGTCCGCTTACGTTTTCTGCGACCCATAAAGCAAAGCTCAAAGACCTTCCCACCATCGATCTCGCCTCCCGAGAATCTGGCAAACATCCTCCGGTCAAATTTCCCGGCACCCAGAGCACAACTCCTGGGGAGAACGATGACACCGTCGGTTTAGGCGGTCCCAGCGAGGAGAAGACGCTCCCCATCTCAAAATCGAGGCGTCTCAAGCGTCAGAGCGGGCCGCTGTCTGGCTTTGAGATGTACACCGAAATCGGTCGTGGCGGCATGGGGACCATTCACCGAGGCCGGCAGCGAAGCCTCGACCGCGATGTTGCCCTGAAACAGCTTCTTGAGCACCACGAATCGGAAGAATTCAAACAGATCTTCGTGACCGAAGCCCGAGTCACTGGCTGGCTTGACCACCCCAACATCGTCCCGGTCTACGACTTCGGCCAGTCCCCCGAAGGCGACCCCCTCTTCGCGATGAAGTTGATTCGAGGAACCGCCTGGAACGGGACACTTAACTCTCTCAAACCTGGCGAAGACTTCGAGAAGCAGCTCAACACGCTCATCGCCGTGTGTAACGGCGTCGCCTTTGCCCACAGCCGAAGCATCGTCCACTGCGACTTGAAGCCGGAAAATGTCATGGTTGGTGACTTCGGGGAGGTCTTGGTCATGGATTGGGGGCTCGCTCTCAATGTCGCCCCCCTTCACCAAGAAGGTGAGCAAAACCGTGCTCGGCATAAATCGGAGCTCTCCGAACCCTGCGGAACCCCCTTTTACATGCCCCCGGAGCTCGCCGAAGGTCGCGGCAAAGACGTTGGCGTCTGGACCGACATTTACCTCCTCGGCGGAATCCTCCACCGCATCCTCACCGGCGCTCCTCCCCACACTGGGGATTCACTCATGGAAGTCATTACGGCCGCGAGTAAGAGTGAAATCAGAGAGTTCCCCAGTGAGTGTCCCGACGAGTTAACCAGTTTATGTAAGCGCTCTTTAGCGAGGATTTTCATCAGGGGCAAAGTCCAAATCAAAGAGCTTGAAACGACGAACCTTG
>JARGOJ010000146.1 GCA_029210225.1 Planctomycetota bacterium | reverse complement strand
GAGTATGTCATGAAGCCGTTTACTAAAGAGGTCTTATCAGACAAGTTGAAAATCTTGGGGCTTATGAACGACTGAAAATATGGGCAATATCCGCATATTAATTGTTGATGACTCGGCGGTTGTTCGGCGCTTTCTTGCTCGATTGGTAGCGGAGGACCCAGAGCTGGAGCTTGCTGGTACAGCCGCATCCGGTCGGCTGGCGCTTGCCAAGCTGCCTATTGTCGAGCCTCAAATTGTCTTGCTCGACATTCGAATGCCCGGCATGGATGGCTTGGAGACCCTCACCGAAATCAAAAAAGAGTATCCCGCCATAAAGGTCATCATGTTCAGCAGCCTCACCGAGCGTGGGGCCGCAGAAACCTTGGACGCTCTCGCAAAGGGCGCCGCAGACTATGTGACAAAGCCAAAAGATGTGGCTGGTTTTGAGGACGCCAAGAGTGAGCTTCGGGAAACGCTTATTACTAAAATTAAAGCGATCGCCAAATTGCCCCGTAAGCGCGTCTCAGACTCCTCCCGGATCATGCTCAAACCCGCTTCCTCAGTCCGATTAACACCTGCGACAAATTTGGTCCGCATCGTCGCGATTGGAACATCGACAGGGGGGCCTAATGCTCTGGCCACTCTTGTAAAGAGCCTGCCCGACACATTATCCGTCCCGATTCTCATTGTTCAGCACATGCCTCCCATTTTCACGAAGCTGCTCGCGGATCGATTGAATGGTCTCACCGAGCTGTCGGTGAAGGAAGCGATGCATGGGGTTGTCATTAAGCCCGGAGAAATTTGGATTGCTCCCGGTGACAGGCACATGGTCGTTCGCCGCCAAGATCAGAGCACATACTTAGAACTAACCCGGGATCCTCCAGAAAACTCTTGCCGTCCCTCCGTGGATGTCCTAGTCCGCTCGGTGATTGAAGTTTACGGCCATCAATCGCTCGCGGTCATCCTCACAGGCATGGGAAAGGATGGGTTCAAAGAGTGTCAGGAGCTTCGTCGAGTCGGCGGGCACGTGATCGCACAGGACGAAGAATCATCCGTTGTCTGGGGCATGCCTGGCTACGTCGCACGGGGTGGGGTGGCACAAAACTGCTTCTCTATCGACACAATCGGATATGAGATCACTCGTTTGGTTTCTCTCGGGCGCGTGACCCGGGTGTCTCCAGAGAGCACGAATCGCTCAGGTTCTGAGAGAGGAGGTAAGGCATGTCCTTAACTCCCTACGACTACAAGTTCATCCGCCGACTCCTCGTCAATGAAACCGGCGTCCAATTGGGGGACAACAAGCAGGTGCTCGTCGAATCACGACTTGCGGCCTTTCTTATGCGTAACAAAACGGGCTCGATGCGGCAGCTCATCTCTTCCCTGCGCCTCTCTCGGGACATTGACTTTCAACGAAAAGTGATTGAGGCCATTCTCATCAACGAGACCAGCTTTTTTCGGGACGCGCACCCGTTCAATTGTTTGAAGGAGAAGGTCCTTCCTGAGTTGATAGAGAAGCGGAAAGATCGTAAGTCTCTGTCAATCTGGTCTGCGGCTTGCTCCAGTGGACAAGAGGCTTTCAGCATTGCGATGACCCTCCATGAATACTTCCCTCAGGTCGACAACTGGAACTTAGATTTGACCGCGAGCGACATCTCTTTAGACATGTTAGAGCGCGCCCAATCAGGTACATTCAAGCAGCTTGAGGTCAATCGAGGCCTTCCTGCACGCCTCCTCGTTCGATACTTTCATCAGGAAGGTTTGCGCTGGAAAATCGACCCGAAGATCAAGAAAATGGTCCAATTTCGTCGGATTAATTTGATCGAGCCTTGGCCCTACATTGGCCGCCAAGACATTATCTTGATGCGAAACGTACTCATCTATTTCGACATGGAGACGAGAAAATCAGTGCTGGCCAGAGTTCGCCAACACCTTAAACCCGACGGATATCTCTTCCTAGGGGCTGCGGAGACAACGCTCAACATTGATAAAGCCTACGAACAAGTCCGGCACGGGCGCACGATTTGTTATAGGCTAAAAAATGTGTAGGAGTAGGACATGGAACTAGGCGCGCCAGAAATCATTGAACTCGTCAAAAACATTTGGAAGACGGTCCTCGACATCGACATCCTCGTCGATGAAGACGGCACGGCTAAAATGTCGACGGCGGAAGGTCTCATGACCAGCTGCGTTCAGATAACGGGAGCCTGGGAAGGAGCCGTGGCGATCTACTGCACGACAGGTTTAGCCCGTCAAGTTGCTGCGGTCGCCTTCGATAAGTCGGAGGCAGAGGTCGCTTCCGAGGACATGCAGGACATCCTGGGCGAGCTTGCCAACATTACAGGTGGTAACATCAAATCCATGCTCCCGGGACCTTGCCAATTATCACTGCCTTCTGTCATTGAAGGTAAAGACTATCGCTTCGGTGTTTTAGGTAGCCAAACCTGGATTCAACTTCGTTTCAGTTGTCTCAATCAACCCGTGCATCTTGTTCTCCTCCAAAAGGATGAGAGCCCCCGCAAATAAACCGCGAATGCTTCTATCAGTTTCTTTGAATGAATGGTTCCCATGGGTGAATTCGACGATCTCATTCAGGATTTCTTGATTGAGAGCTCCGAACATATCGAACAACTTGAAAGCGACCTTGTTGAGTTAGAGAAAAACCCAAAGAACAAGGTCGCCCTCGTCTGCATTTTTCGCAGCATTCATACTCTCAAGGGGAACTGTGGATTCCTCGGTTTTCCACGCCTGGAGAAGCTTACACACGCCGCAGAGAGCCTCCTCAGCCTCCTTCGCGACGAGATTATCGAACTCCATGAATCCATGATCACCGCGCTGCTTCAAACCGTCGACCTCGCTCGCGAGATTCTCACTAACCTAGAAAAAGACGGCAAAGAAGGCGACTGCGATCCGACCGAGCTCATCGCGACTTTCGAGCGTCTTCAGAGTCAGAAAGACATCTCAAGCGGGACGACGAAAATTCCCAACATTGACGGTCAGGAATCGCCAGGTCCCAAGAAGAAATATCCCGGGACCGACACCGCCGAAATGGAGGCCTTCCCCGAAAGCATAGTCAAAGAGCACGAAGAGGACGAATCGAAGCCCTCTCCATCGCTGCTTGGCCAATCAGCGCCAAGTCTCACTGAAACTGAGACGGAAACGTTTCCACGCTTTCCCGAAGCGATTGATTCAGGCAAGACACTCCCAAGAGCGATTCCGTTTCCCAATGATGGCCCATCCCAAAGCTTGCTCGGAGTCGGAGAAGACACCGATCACCTCAGCTCCAAAGATGTTCTCGACGATCTCGCCGCGCTCGAAAAGGACGCGGCGATTTCAGCCGGTCCGCGAAGTCCTGAGAAAGACAGCCGTGAAACAAGCTTCTTAGGAACTGGCAAGGATTTACTCGATGCGATCGCCAATCCGACTCAGGATGAAATCCCGGTTCTGCCTCATTCAAATCAGATGATCACCAGCGGGGTTCACAATTACTCCGACCTCATCGCGAGCCTGCGATCGGCGAAGCTGGACGCCTCTAAAAGTGAGAGCCTGCTCGGCAGCGACGACGACTTTGGCCAATTCCCTCTGCCAAAAGCTCCGGAAATCGTGCCCGATCCAGGGAGTATGCTTGAAGAAACTCCAACCCCCGCCTCACTCTCCGAGAACACAGTCCGAATTGACTTGGCCTTGCTCGACCAAATGATGAATCTCATCGGTGAGCTAGTCCTGACACGAAACCAAATTCTACAGGTCGCTGGAGCCCACAAAATACCCGCGCTGACGAGCTCTTGCCAGAAGCTCAATATGATCACCGGCCAACTTCAAGAGCGCGTCATGAAGACCCGCATGCAGCCGATTGACCGACTGTTCAGTAAATTCTCCCGCCTTGTGCGCAATGTGAGCCGACTCTGCAAAAAAATAGTCCTGCTCGAATTGCAAGGCGGCGACACCGAGCTGGACCGCAGCTTAGTTGAAGCGATCCGTGACCCCCTCACACATGTTGTGAGGAATGCCATTGATCATGGTTTAGAGAGCCCAGAGCAACGTTTAAAAGCGGGCAAGCCGCGGGAAGGCCGACTACTCATCAAGGCCTTCCATGAAGGTGGTCAAGTCCACATTCAAGTCCGCGACGATGGTGGTGGCATCAACCCCCATAAAATTCGCCAGCGTCTCGTCGAACGAAAACTCCTCAGCGCCGAGGACACCGCCCGCCTCGATGACGCCCAGGTTGTCAGCCTGATCTTTATGCCCGGCTTTTCAACGACAGACACCGTCACGACTATTTCCGGGCGTGGCGTTGGCATGGACGTCGTGAAAGCGAATATCGAGAGTCTCGGCGGAAAGATCCAAGTACAGACGGTCTTAGGAGCTTGGACGAGCTTCACAATTACTGTGCCCCTCACCCTCGCAATTTTGCCAGCGCTCATTATATCCAGCCATGGGCGGCGCTTTGCGATCCCTCAGGCCAATGTCCAGGAACTCATTAAGCTTGGGAACGGTCACGCCCTGCACATCGAAGAAATTTCAGGGAGCCGTGTTTTTCGCCTTCGCAATCAACTCTTACCCTTGATTGATTTAGGCACTCAGCTTGAGAACCGGCCCATCTTCAACAACGATGAAACAGATCACGCGAGCGTTGTTTTGAAGTCGAACGACCTTCGATTTGGCCTCCTCATTGACGCCGTTCACGACTCTCAAGAGATCGTGGTGAAGGCCCTTGATTCATTGTTAAAGAACATTCCTATCTACTCCGCCGCGACGATTTTGGATGACGGCGAAGTGGCCCTCATTCTCGATATCACAGGGCTCGCGCAAATCGCGGGCTTGCGTGAGACGCTTCAAACACAAGAGTTGGAATCTGCCGAAGCGATCAACGTGGATATCACCCCCATGCTCGTCTTTGGAGTTGGGACCCACTGGCGAATGGCCGTTCCCCTCGAAACGGTGCTTCGCCTTGAAGAGGTGGAGCGAGAGCGCCTTGAGACGCTTAACAAGCAATGGGTCATTCAACATAACGAGCAGCTTGTTCCTGTTGTCTTCCTTAACGAGTTCTTCAATCTGGAGCCGGATGCCGGAGAGGATATCGATCAGAATGTCCTTCAGCTCATCGTTTGCTCTTGGCGAGGGCGCCATGTAGGACTCATCGTTGACCGGGTGATTGATATTGCCGAAGAAGAGTTCCAAGAACAACGGCACGAGCGGAAGAAGGGTGTCTTTGGCACAGCCGTTCTCAACGGCAAAGCAACAGACCTCCTCGATGTCAAAGAAGTCATCCAATTGACGAACGTGCTTCTCCTCGACAACCCGGAGGCGAACCATTGAGCTCTGACCTGGACACGATTTGCACTTTTGAACTCGCCAATCTGCGCTTCGGCATGCCCGTGAACATGGTTCAGGAGGTGATCCGACAACAAGACGTGACCGATGTCCCCTTATCTCCAAACTCGATCTCTGGGCTCATTAACCTTCGCGGTCAGATTATCACCGTTGTCGATCTCAATCACATTCTGCTCCCAAAAGAAGAGATCACTCCCCGCGAAGGACGTCTCTTCCTTGTCTGCGCCCCCCGCAGGACGCCTATGGCGCTCATGATTGATAAAGTGGGGGATGTTTTGAAGATTGACTCGGGAAAAATTGAGCGATCTCCAGACAACGTTCAGGGGCTTGTCCGCGAGCTCATCGACGGCGCCTACAAAACGGACGATGAATTGATCTTGCTTTTCAATGCGCGGAGAGCTGTCGGGCTGATCTTGGACGATATCAAAAAGACCCAACGCGGCCATATCTTTGGCTAGGCCTCTTCAAACACAAACTATCAGTTAAGCCCCGCGACGGTTGTTGTAGCGCTGCCGGAATTGCTGGGCTTTCACCGGATCTCCCAAGCGATCGTAGAGCCTGGCGGCATATCGATAGGCTTTTGGGTGATTCGGATCAAGACGAATCGCTTTAACGAGCGCGGCTCGGGCATCTTCTAGTCGATCACAGGCCACAGACGCCGCGGCGTGCATGACATAGCCATCTGGATCATTGGGGCACATCTTTACGAAGTGGCGAAAGGCGCGTCGGGCGCGGTCATACTCGCCGATCGAAGCATAGGCTGTGGCAAGAAGATAGACAGCGTCCTCATGATCCTTGTCAATGCGAACGGCTTTCTCCAAGATCTTGACAGCCTTCTCAACCTCCCCGGCGTCGAGACAAGCTTGGCCTTTGACGACATAGTCATCGATGGTCTCAAAACCGCTTGAGCCTCGGGTTGAACCGTCTGGGACCAAACCAATGTTGGACTCCATGGGCATTTCGGCGTTGGCTTTGCCATCGAGGAGCTTCTTGACCGGGTCGCGGACAATGGAGTTTGTGGCGGCGCTGTTCACGATCGCGTCGAGGTCGATGGTCTTCTGATTCGGGAGAGACTTTCGGTGATAGATCTCGGTCTCTTCGTATTCGTCCGCAAAAGAGTCTTCAGGGTTGAAGCTCGCGCCACGAAGCACGACGGTGAGACGACAAGCGCCCAAGCCACCAGCGAGGCGAACATCGCGGACTCCAGGGGCTTCCTCAAGGACTTCTTCGACGAGGGTGCGCGCCAACCCGAAGGTGACGCCACGAACGTCGATTAAGAAGCCGCGCTCGTCGGCTTCAATAGCGTATTCGTATTCTTCGAGGATCTCGCGAATCGCAGCTTGGGCTTTACGCCGCGTATCGCTGGCGATGCTACCTTTGCGATTGCGAGTGTTGCTCGCCGCGGCGCTACCGCGCTTGGGGCTTGACTTGGGGCGGGAGCGAGAGGCTTTTGGTTTTCCCTTTGGGTTGGGAACCCGCAATTTCGTTTGGCAACGAAGGCATCTCACCCGCTTCCCCGCAAACTCTACGGGGACTTTTGCGGAGTGTCCACAATCGTTACAAGTGATGCCTATCCTAGCCATAACGCAATTTTAATAGCTGAAGCAGTGAAGCTCGACAAATTTCGAGCATCACTTTGCTTCTAGTTTCCCTGGAAAAGCCGTTATTTCCAGTCACAATTGCGAATTACGGACAGTTCGAATTGTGCATGGGGATCAATATCAGTGGTTTTTACTTCCGTCACCTCGACGATTTCGACGATGTGATAGCCGTAGTCCGTATCTTCGATGAGGGCAATTCGAGGGCTGCCTTTGTCCTGCGCGGCGAGCGCAAAGACTTTAGTCATCCAGGCTTTGCCATAAGGAAGAATGCGACGATCCACTTTGTATGTGCCAAGGACGCCCCCTTTGAGTTTCGTTGGGGCGTTTGAGCGCTTACGCGCAAGCTCTTTGAGCTTGCGAGTGACTTCACCCCAAGGAGCTTCTGACTTCTCACCCTGATTCTCATAGTTCTGCTGGAACTTAATGAGTTCTTGGCGAAGCTTCTCAGCCTTCTCAGCTTTATCAAAGCTCGCGTGAGTGAGAGACAGGTAGCGATAGTTCCGGGCATCCTCTCCCTGGCCAGCGGAGCGTCCACTGTCGTCAGAGGCGAGGATCGTGTGGAAGGCGCCATCGTGCTCAATAGCGCGAGGATACTCGTTGATATTGATGCCAGAGACAGCGATTTGGAAAGGTGACATGTAGTCCAGTTTGAGTGGTACACCTTTCTCGTAGCTGATTGCATCGTTGTCCTTTTGATCTTGGAGGACACGAGCGAAAGACTCTGTTTGAAGACGCTTATAGAGAGCAACGACCTTCTTCTTAGTGATCGCCTTCGCCTTCTCGAGAGTTGCAGCGGAGAGCTTGCGGAACTTTGGCGAGGTCTTCTTCATGATATGAGAGATGCGAATGGCACCCATAGGCAGCCCGACTTCGTCGATTCTCACAATATGAACACCCAGCTTTGAAACAAGCAGATCAGAGATCTTACCGGCTCCTTGACGAGACAGCTGATAGACAGCTTCCTCAAATGTCGGGCCATACATCACGGTGAGGTCGCCGCGACGTTTTTCGCCGAGGTCTCCGTCGATGGTGCGTGTGCCAATGTCTTCAGAGTGGGCGAGGGCAACCTTGCCAAACTCAATGCCTTCACGAAGCGCGAGGGCTGCTTCTTTCATTTTCTCTTTGGCGGCCGCGACCAGCTCAATCTCAATGGTCTTTGGATCGGGCTTGAAGGCGAGCTGACGAATTTCAATGCTCGTGATCTTCTGGTCCTTGCCTCCGGTGTAGAGGTCGCGAGCGTATTCAATATGCTTGCCTTCGATAGAGCGCGCCGATTGAATGAGCTTACGAGTCCAGCGATTGCTGATCTTGCCGCGCGCTTCCCGGAGCTTGTTCTTACGTAACTCGTCTCTCTTTGCGGAGAATTCGTCGGCCGGAGCGTCTTGGCGGCTGGCGCAGCGAAGAAGATCGACGCGCAGCTTCTCGGTGTTCTCTTGCTTCTTTGTGAAGGGGCCTTCTGGCTTGAAGGAGAAGAGGTCCGAGATATAACCGCTGGCGTTTTTAATGCCTTCGAGCTCTGTGTCTGATTTCTTGACGGGCTCAAAAGTCTTGGTCTTGATCTTACGGTCTTTCAGGAGCTTGGTGAGGCGTTCGCCTGTGAGGCCTTCAAGCTCTTTGTAGAGCTTGCTTGCATACTCTTTGGCGAGCTTGAATCCACGCTCTTTAAGTAGATCTTGGCGGACATCTTCTTTGACGTCTTCGAACTTAGGAATCTCAGACTTGAGGACCTCGTCGACGTAGTAGAGGAACTTGCCGCTATCATCGGCGAGGCTTTGGACGGCGCTCACCTTCTTGACGTTGTTCGTCGCAGTGACTTGGGTGGTGAAACCTTCGAGGATCTTGTCGTCAGCGAGCTCTTTACGAGTTAGCTCACGCTCTTTGATCTCCATGGCGCGATAGTGAGGAATCTCAGGGTCGCTATCGAAGCCTTCAAGGTCAACAGACTGGCCCTTCTTTGTCAGAGCTTTAATCTTCTTAGAGAGAGCGTCGAAGGTCTCGTCGATCTGCTCTTTGGCTTTGCTGAGCTTGAGCGCTTGGAGAACGTCTTTGCGAACTTCGGGGAACTTCTTCCCTTTGTAGTCATCCTTGTGGCTGTCAAACCAGTCGGTGAGTTCACCCTCTTCAATGCTCTTGTCTTTGATCAGCGCGGCGAGGCGCTCATAGCTAACCACGAGGGTCTCAACTTTGAATTTCTCTTCCGTGCGGAACTTCGTCTTGTTCTTGTTGAAGTGAACGTTCATGTCGAAGACAGGAGAGTAAAGGTAGTCCTTAACGACCTTCGCTTGAACATCTTTGAACTTCGGGTAAGTGAGCGGCTTAACGTCACGTAACCAGAAGATGAAGCCGGCCTTCTCGCCAAGTAGGGGAGAGCTTGGGCGGTGAACGATAAGGTTGTTGAACCAGATCTCAAGAGGCTCTCCGGCTAGGTCTTTGTGCTTTGCTTGGAGGTCCTTAACATTCATAAGGTCGGTGACTTTGTGAATGAGAGTCGGAGTGGAGCTGTGAATGACAGCCATATCTGCGACTTGGTTGCTCGCTGTGAGCAGTGAATGGGCGCCATCGAGAGACTTGAGAACCTTCATTTGGAGGCGCTCATTAAAGATGTCACTCTTGATTTGGGCCGAGACAGCTTTGAAGTCTTTTTGCTTGCCCGTCGCGTCGTTGTAGAAGCCTGGGTTTGCGTCGTAGAAAGCCTTCATCTCTGCGGCGGTCGCGGTCTTGATACCCTTCTTGGCGTCGGCGTAGGGATACATCAACACGTGAACTTTAGCCTGAGGATGAACGAGGTATTGCTTAAGGTTGGCTTTAAAGAAGCTCTCAACCTTCTTCATATCCAAGTTGTCTTTGTTAGGCATGTGATCTTTACCCTCGACCATGATGGCTTCGAGGACCCGAGAGTGATGCTGCTCCTGGTAGGACGCATAGAGCTGCTCGGGTGTGATATAGGCTAGGTCGGAGGCGGTGTTGGTCAAGCGAGAGAAGCGAAGTTGATTGCGCACGCGCTTTTCAAAATCGGGGGCTTTCGTCTTCCGGTCGGCCAAGAACTTGTCGTAGTCCTTTTGTGAAAGCTCTGTGCTTCCGCGGACCTCGAAGTAAGTCGTGAAATAGGACTTATTCCACTCGGGGGTTCCTTTTTTCAGGCCTCGAGAGGTCATCAGCTCTTCAACTTTGCGTTGAAGGACCTGCTGATCCTGATTCACGGTCTTGGCGATGGCATCCGCCACCTCTGCGTCAGAGACCATGATTTTGGCTTGGTCAGCCTTCTTTTCCCAGGCATATTTAGTCAGCGTGTCATCGGGGTTGGTGATGACACCACCTCCGATATCGTCTTCATCGACTTTTTCGAAGAAGACTTTGTAGTCTTGAGAATCCCGAGCTGCGTTTTGGATACTAGCAACCATAACGCCGGAAATACCAAGGCTCAAGACGGCTGGGGCAAAGACAACGAGAAAGAACGTTTTCTCGTACTTACGAAAGAAACCGAGCATTCAAACACTCCCAATTGGGCGCACTTAATAGTCAAACATAGGGGTTGAATGGCCTTCACAAACGGTGACTTCGCGCTTGTTCGAGACGATTCAACACTCAAATCAAAAGGATGAACACCACTTCTTCGGAAGGGCGCTCCATTCAGCTGATGTGTTCTTGATTGGGTGCAAAGACCCATCTAATAAAGGGCTAAGTTATAGAGACCATGTGCCTCTGAGGCAATAGAAGACTTCAGGAAACCCATTTAACGAAGCTTGAGCAATCGCTTCATGGTTGACTTCTTTTGAAGACTATTCAACAGCTGATCCATTTCTCCACGTGTTGGACCTGCTGCCGTCATATCCCTGAAAATTTTTGCCTTTGCTTGAGACCAGCTCAAACTAGGCGGAACAATTTGGGTGACCTTTATGATGTGAATTCCGACCTTCGAAGACACGATCTGGGCCTGATTTACTTTTAAGTTGAAAAGCGCATTATTGAAGACCGGGAGGCTCTTGTATTTCTCCCTGTCGAGCATGCCGAGGCTTCCACCCGACTTTGCCGTTTCCTCATCTTGAGAGTGCTTTTTCGCCATCTCATCGAATTTCGCGCCGGCGAGGATCTTCTTTTTGACCTCTTGAGCCTTTGAATAGGCTTTCTTCCACTCTGGTGTTCCCGGCTTGGCATTGACTCTCCAATAGATATGAGAGGCCACGATCGACGGTGTGTATTTCCGGTCATACTCTTGCCGCGCTTGCTTCTCAAGGGCGCTTTGTCCCTCTGGTGTCTGACGACGAAGCTCGACTATTTTTTGGACCAGGAGACCGTATTCGGCGTTGACGCGAAGCACCGCTTCGATCAACTCAAGGCTCTTGCCCTCTTTCTTGAGGCGCTCCGCAAACTTTTTATCTCCGCCGTTTTGTGAACTGAGGGTCACCATTTGGCGAGAGGCCCAAACGATGCATTCTTGTTCGCTGACTTTGATCTTTAACCGGGCGGCTTCTTGCTCGACCATCTTGATTCTTAAAAAGGCATCAAAGTAGTCGAGGGCGTAGTTGTAATAGAGCCGGAAGAACAAGTCGCCTCGGCTGACAGCTTCACCATTCACTCGGGCCACGACCTCATTGGGGTCGAGGTCGCCACCCGGTAAGAAGCGCTCGTCTTGGTTGCCATTGCTTGCCTTCGGCGCGGTGCTTGGCAGGCCAGCGCGGGCTTTGGCGAGCTCTCTCTTGAGCTGAATGTTCTCTTTCTTACTCTTGGCGAGGGCTTCCAAGGCACGGGCTCCGAGCAAGCGCTCGGCGTCTGCGGTGTTCTTGGTGGCCGCTAACTCGCGGAGCAAGCCGGCGATGCGACGTTCTCTTTGCGTGTTAAGACCCTGAAGAATCTTGATCTTCGCGTCGCGCTGATCGTCGTCTTTCTTGACGACGTCGACCTGGCCATCATCAGCGGCCTTCTTCGGCGTTGCTTTCTTTGTCGGGGGCTCGGTGGTCGCCTTCTTCGGATCACCTGTGACCGGCTCTTTTTTTGGCGTGGCCTTTGGTTTGATCTTTGGCGCCGGAGCCTTTTTGACGGGCCCGGTCTTTTCGCCAGAGACCGCTTCTGGGCCGCTCTTCTTTGGCTCATTGAAGCCCGATTTCTTGATGGGATCGCTGTTGAGATCCTTCTTGTTATCGGGCTCGGGTTGTCCGGAGCTCTTGGGCCCGGAGCAAGCTAAGGCCAAGAGCAGTATCGGACAGACGACTAGGGTTTTAGGGATGCTTAACAAAGCGAGGTTCCTCGTTTCTCAGTCCTCTTTTTTCCGCGCATTCATGAAGCGGAGGACATCTATCAATTGACTGTGTTTGAGCAAACCCATATCTACAAGGATCAATCCAAGGAAGGCGTGCTCTTCTCCCGACTCATTGCGTCGGGCTTGTTCCTTAAGCGCCGATTGGACATCGTCTTCAGTGATCAGCTCAAGGGCGACGGCGCCTTCTCCAAAACGGAGCGGACGGTTCGCGAGCAAATCCTTATGACTCTGGGTAAAGCGCCAGGCCGTTGAGATCATCGACTCAAGATCATGCTGCGCTTGAAATCCCAGAAGCTCTTCCGCTTTATCCGCGGATGCGACCAGCTCTGGAGGATCTCCTTCTCGACGAGGCGCATTCATGATCGGAATCGAATGGCCGGTGACTTTTCGAGTCAGCTCAACGATCTCTTTAACGGTTGTACCGCGCCCAGTGCCAACGTTCAAGACGTCAACAGGGAGGCCGTCGAGATGTTCTAAAGCGAGCACGTGTATGCGCGCCAGGTCGCAGACGTGAATGTAGTCACGGACGCAGGTTCCGTCCCGGGTGTCGTAGTCGCTGCCGAAAATCATGCCGCTCTTCGTGAGCCTCAAGGCGACCTTGAACAGGTTCGGGATCAGGTGAGTCTCGGGGTGGTGAATCTCTCCGAAGTTCCCTTCAGGGTCGGCGCCCGCGGCGTTGAAGTAGCGCAGCGCGAGGGTCTTAAAGCCGTAGGCTTCGGCGAAGGATCGCATCATGTGCTCAAAGGCGAGCTTTGAGTGGC
>JARGOJ010000145.1:896-12956 GCA_029210225.1 Planctomycetota bacterium | reverse complement strand
ATGTTTCTCTCTAGGCAGGGAAAACATTTAGACTTGTGTTGTGGTATAAATACCAATTGATGAAGAATTGGCGAATTTTGTCACGATTGTCCACAATGTCGCCATTGCAGCTTGTTTATTTTCCTTGGTCTTCGGACGTTGTTGGATCGAGTTGGGGCTTGGACCCTAAATAAGGGTTGGAGAGATTGATGGCTGAGGGAAATGGAGCAACCGGGCTTTCCGTCGACCAGCTTAAGGCTCGTGTCGGACTCCTCGAAAAAGAGCGTGGCGGCCTTCTCGACGAACTTGAAGACTATATTTTCGGCGCGTCATCAAACGATGAGGGAGCTTCCGGAGAAGAACTCGTAGAGCGCACTGAAGAGCGGGATCGCGCCCTCGAACGTGTCATGGAACTCCAGGAGCTGTTGCGCTCCGAGCGCGCCAAACTCTATCAGCTAGGTCGGGCGGCGACCGTCAACGAAGAAAAACGCGTCGAAGCCTTAGAGGATGAAAACGAGCGGCTCAAAGAAGCTCTCAATGAGATTTCATCTTCTGATATGGATGAGGCCGGTCGCCAATCCGTGGTCCTAAGCGCTATGGCCTCTGCGGAGTTAGCCCGCGTCAAACACGAACGGGACAGTTTAAAACAAGAGAAAGAAATCCTCGACAAGAAGTTCGAGGAGAAAACACAAGAAGCCCGTCAAGCCGGGGCGATTCTCTCCCGTTTGACAGAGGAACTCGAAGAAACCCGGCGTCGCTATCAAGTTCTCGAAGACAAAAAAGAGCATGACTCGCCAAGTGCTGGCAAGGCTTCAGTCAGCTCTGAAGACGTCGCTCGATGGGAAAAGAAGCTCGCGGACAAAGAAGCCGAGTTAGTCAAAGCGCGGGAGGCTTGGACAAAGCAGCTTGAGGATGCTCAAGCGCTGGTGGACAAGCAACAAGAATCCTTCGTCGTCGACCGTGAAAGCTGGGAGCGCGACCTTGAGACCGTGAAAGACCAACTCAAAAAGTCTGGATCGGAATTTAGTGAGAAAGAGGATCGCTTTGAGCGTGAACGGGACATGTGGCTTCAAGAGCTCGAAAAGAATCGAGCCGATATTAATGATGAGCGTGAGCAGTGGGGCAACGAGTTAAGGGAGACTCGCAAGAAGTTGTTGGCCCTTCAAAAAGAGTACGACGCCTACAAACAGGAGCTTGAAGAGCAGTCCGCGAAAAGCTTGACGGATTCTCAAAACGATTTGAGCGAAGAGCTAGACGCGACCAAATCCCGCCTCCGCAACGCCGAGGAAGAACTAGAGGTTCTCACCCAACTGCGGGACCGCTTCGATGAGAGCATGGTCCTCTTCGAGGAAGAAAAGAAGAGCCTTCAACAACAGTTAGATTTGGCGAATACCGAGCAGGATAAAGCCCGACGAGACGCGACAGAGTCGTCTGAACTCGTGGCAAAGCTTCGCGCTGAGCTTGCTGAAAAAACGGATCAGCTTGAGACTGACCTACGAGCCATCCGGCAAAAGACCGCCGGTGACCAAATCGTCCGTCGTGACTTTGAAGATGAAAAAGCCGAGCTAACCGAGAAAATCAGGCTCCTTCAGATTCAGGTTGGGCAGCTAAAGGAGCGCTCCAAAGACCTTCAGAGCGAACGGGATGAACTAAAGTCGAGAATCGACACAGAAAAGGGGTCCCTGGCCGATCTTGACACTGAAAAAAGCCAACTCCTCGACCGCTTGACGGCCCTGGAGGCCTCCGGAGAAGCCTTGGAGAAGGCTCGACAGGAACTCTCGGAACGATCTGCGCGCTTGGAGCAGGAAAAGCGCGAACTGACCCAAAGCCTAGAGGATGAGAAGTGGGAGCGGAAGCTCATCATCGATACTCAATCGGCGAAGGAAGCCGAGATCATCATTCTCAAAGATCGTATCGGTACTCTTACTGAAGAACGGGAAGCTGTTCGCGAGAACATGCGAGACCTTGAAAACGGCCACGAGAAAGATCGCCAGGCTCTGTTAGAGGAGCAGCGTGCGCTAGAGCAGAAACTTCAGGTCCTCACCAATGAGATTGACGATCAAATTTCGAAGAATGAGGAGCTGGAAGCGGAAAGCGCAGAAGATGCTGCGGCGTTTGCAAAGAGTTCAGAGAAGTTGCGTCAGACACAGGAAGCGTTAGAAGCGGAGCGCGAAGAGTTAAGCTCCGAGCTTGGACAAGCTCGCCATCGAATGAAGGAACTTTCAGAGCAAATCGCAGCCGGGGAACTTGATCAGTCTCAAAAGGAAGCGTTGGAGGACGCCCGCGCCGAATTTGAGGATCACCAGAAAAAGGTCGACGAAGATCGACGCAAGAAAGATGAAGCGGCCGAACGAGAGCGTGAGGAACTCCGTGAGAAAATCGGGGAGCTGAAAGAACTGCACACTTCGGTAAAATTTGATCGAGATAAGTTCGAACGCCAGCTCAAGGACAATGACATCTGGGTTGCTCAGCTGGAGAGCGAACGAAATGAAGTCAAGGAAAAGCTGGAAACTCGAGCCCTGGAGTTGGAGAGTTCGAAGAGTCAGGTCCACGAGCTGAAGGTCGAGCTTGAAGAATATACGGAGAAGTGCCAGAGCTTGGAGGCCCAAGTTGAGCTCCTAGGCAAGGAGAGAGAAGGTTTTAAGAAGGCTCTCGAAACCGAGCGTGCCTTTCAGGCCGATCTCCACGAGCAAAACTCTCAGTTAAAGGACGCCCTCGACGCTTTGAGCGGGAACCACGAAGCGACTGAGAAGCAAAGAGATGAGCTCTCCGAGAAGGCAGCCAATCTTGAACACGAACTTAAAGAGAGCGAGGAGCGCTTGGAGGCGCTACGCGCCAGCCATGTAGAGGCCGATGAGGCGAAGCTCACAGAACTGAAAGAAGAGCTTGATGCCGCCTATGTTGAGTTGGGCGAGGCTCGATTAAAGGCCCAAGAGTCAGAGCAGAAGATGGAGGACGAGCTCTCTTCTGGGCAAATTGAGATGAACATCCTCTACCAGAAGATTGACAGCATGTCGGAGGAGCTGGTCGAGGCGAAGGTTGGTCTCGCGGAGAAAATGAACGATGTTGAAGAGCTCCGGGCGCTCTCTGATGAACGGTTGAAGAGCCTTGAGGAATCTCAGGCGTCTCGTCGTGAATTGTTGGCCAAGTTTGAAGAGACAACCGTGGTCATGGCCTCGGCCAAGAAGGAGTTGGAGGCGGAGCGTGAAGAATTCACGGAGTTGACGTCTCAGGTGGACACGCTGAAGACCAAGCTTGAAGAGGCAGACGAAGCCCGCAAGGAAGCTCAGAAGGCATCTTTGGAGACCACGGGACTATGCGCTGAGTTAAACGAGGAGCTATCCGATAAGGACACGGCGATAGCTGTCTTGAACACACGAATAGACGAGCTTCTCCATAAAGACGGCCAGATCTCGCTCTTGTTAGAGGAGCGCACGGACAAGATTCGAGACCTTCAAGAGAAGCTTGAATCGCAGGGTGAGACTCTCGAACAAACCGAGCAGAAAGCTCGTGAACTCGCTAAGAAGCAGGACTCTCAGGCCGATTCGAGCATTCTCAAGAATAGGATCGAACAGCTCGAAACGGAGCTTTCTGAGGCGAAAGAGCATCAAGTCGCGAGCGCGGAAACGGCAGCAGACGCAGACTCCGAGCGCCTTGCTTTGCAAAAACGTATTGCTGAGCTTGAGGAAGAGCTAGGGAACACCGCGCCGCCGACTGTGGCTGAGATCATCGATCAAGAGAAGCTTGAACAAGCGTCCTTGCAATTGAAGGCCGCGCTTGAAACGGTCTCCCAACGGGAAAAAGACATAGCGAGCCTTGAACTTGAGATTTCAGAGTTGCGAGTCGCCAAGCACGAAGCCGTTGACGGAATGGACTTACCACTTCTCGCTGGTGAGGTTTGGGCCGCCGGTGAAACGACGACCGCTGCGGAGATTCAGGAAGCTGAGAAACGGGCTGAAAAGGCTGAGAAGGAGGCTCAAGAGGCTCGGCAGAAGTGCGAGGAGATGGAGGAGAAAACTGAGCGCTTGCGTGTCAGTAATGAGAAGTTGATACGTGCGAAAGCTTTACTCTCAACTCAGGCTTCTCGAGATGCCCGAGCCCGGCAGGACATCGAAAATCGCTTTAACTCAAGGGAGAAAAGCCTCGCGCAGCTTAAGGCTAAAATGGCCGAGGCAGAGAACAAGTCTGGGGGCGCTGCGGAAGCGAACAAGTTGCGCTCTAAGCTCGCGTCAGAGCACGCCAGGACGCTCGACTTACAGAATCGCGTCAGCGCCCTTGAAGCAGAGCTGGCTCGTCAGGGCGGACCGCGTCCGGGGCCTGCGACCCGCCCCGCTCCGCCTCGCCAAGCCCCCGTGTCTCGTCCGCCATCCCGTCCGGGTTTGAAACGACCTCCTCAAGCGGCTCGTCCAACTCGCCCCATGCCTCGACCGCAGAAGCCACTTGGACCTGCATCGCGTCCGACGCGACCGATGGCGAATCCAAATCTACCCAAACCAAAGTTCACACCGCCGAGCAAACCGCGGCCTAGACCAGGAACAATGCGTATGCGGCCTCCACCAGCGAGTCGAGGAAACATGCCTCCCCGGCCGTCAGGAGACGATGCTCCGAAGCCATAGTGTCGTCTTCAGGCAGGGCTGGCTCTTGAGAATCGAGGAAAGGGGAGTTGGTGGATGCGTTTGGGACGCTTTGGTGGGAAACGGGTGTTCGGTAGATGGAAAAAGTCGTCGAAAAGTAAGAAAGTGTTGAAGAATCGGCCATTTAAGCGACGCAATGAAATGATTCAGCACCAAGTTCGTGGGAAGATAGTTGCACGGACGTGGTTGAAAGAACTATGGTAAACGTTGCGGTTTCGCTCAGATGTTATCTGGCGTGATGAAGAGCAATCTTCTAAACTGCGAACTGAGGAATTGAGTGGGAATGTATTGTCCCAACCTTAGAAATGAGGGTGAGTGAATGTCGGGGGGTAAGGCCGACGGCTTGATCGGGCACAGACTTGGGGGAGTAAGGATTGACCGCCTATTGGCGAAAGGTCTACTCTCTGATGTCTATCTTGGTTTTAATGAGAGCCTCAATAGATCTGTAGCGGTGAAAATTCTTTCACCGAAAGTTATGGCCCAGGGAATGAGCACGGAGCGCTTTATGCGCGAAGGTCGCGCTCTCGCCCAACTCAGCCACGCTAACATCGTGAAAATTCACAATGTCGGTGTCGAAAGCAATCGCTACTTTATTGTTATGGACTTCATTCAAGATGGAGCCAATCTCAGAACCTTAGCTAAGAAGCACTTTCTAAAGCCGTATCAATCTTTAGTCGTAGCGCGACGAATGGCGGAAGCCTTGGAATATATCCATGAGCTTGGATTCATTCACCGCGATATTAAACCAGCGAATATCTGTCTCCGCTCAAACGGACAGCCCATTCTCATGGACTTCAGCCTTATCAAGGATGAAGGATCAGATATTCAACTCACAGCGCCCGGAACCATCATGGGAACTGTGAATTTCATGCCTCCAGAGCAAGCCCAACCAGGCGGCCCTTTCGGAGCAGTAACTCCTGCCAGTGACGTCTACAGCCTCGGGGCAACCTTCTATTGGTTGCTCACTGGTAATGCACCCTTCAAGGGCCGCACTCCCATGGAGACGATCATCAAGCTGATCCGGGACCCCGTAATACCTCCGTCACAAGTGAACAAAAGCGTACCAAAAGAAATTGACGCCCTGTGCCTCAAGTGCCTCGCGAAGAATCCTGCAGAACGATTCAAGTCTGCCAGGGAGCTCATCGCCGCCATTGACGCCGTTGTTCAGCGCAAACGCGCAGAAATCCAAGCCGCCCAAGCTCCACAAGCGACCGGCGACAACGATAGCGGTCGTATGGGAGCTCGTCCTCCAAGCGCTCGTATGCCTTCACCTCCTCCGCCACCCGTGAGTCGCGGTTGGGGAAACAAACCAGCCACTGCTGCCGCGCCTCCACCACCGCCTCCTGCGCCTCAGTGGGCTGCTCCAGCGCAACAAACGGCCCAAGCGGCACCTCCTCCGGCATGGTCGAATCAAGGAGCTGCAGCCGCGCAAGTGGCGCCTCCTCCACCACCACAACCCATGGCTGCTCCACCTCCACCTCCTTCTGCGCGGATGCCTGCGCCACCTCCCCAGCCGATGGCCCCGCCACCTATGGCCGCACCACCAGCGCCCATGGGAACTCCTCCTCAGCCAATACCAACCGGGCCTATTATTGCGCCACCACCGCCGCCCTCTGCGCCCATTGCGCCACCACAACCTCAGCAGCAAATTCCCGTCCCCCCACCTGCTCCGCCAGGAACTCCACCGCTGGAACTTATGCCTGCTGCTTCCCCACCAACACCCCCTCCACCAGCACCCGTTCCGCCTGCGCCTCCGGCGCCAGAGGCAGCAACTGGAAAGAACCCTGGGCGACCGACGAAAGGCAAGAAGAACCGCGAGCCGCGCAAGCCTCCAAAAGCCAAATCTAGTGGTAAGCTCCTCTTCTTCGTCGGACTTGTATTTCTTGTCGGTGGCGTCGCCGCTGCCGCAGCTGTCTTCTACTTCATGAACAACCAATAAGTAGAGCCAGAACACAAAGACCGATCCAAAAGCCCGAAACGACCCAATCCTGTATTGTGGCGGTTTCGGGCTTTTTTAATGTCCGCAAAATTCGGTTTGTTATTAATAAAAAGTATTGAGTGTCCAGAGGTACTCTTTGATAAGCTTGCCCCTAAGACAAGACTGGGGAGATAAGGCATTGACGAGCCCAAACCGCGAACAAGAACTACTACAGCGTATTCGCAAGCTCACACATATCGGGATCATGCTCTCCAAAGAGCGGCAGCTCGATCGTCTACTTGCGACCATCGTTGAAGAATCTCGACGGTTCTTCTTTTGTGAAGGTGGCAGCCTCTTCACTCGAGAAGGCGAAGAGCTAAAGTTTCGCATCGCCCAGAATGATGTCCTCAACCAAAACATCACCTCGGAAAACCTCAAGGGCAAACAGATCTCCGTCTCCGCCAAGAGCATCGCTGGCTTCGTCGCAAGCTCCGGAGAAATTCTCAATATCTCTGACGTCTATGAAATTCCCGAAGAAGCCCCCTATTCCTTCGACCCAAGCTTTGACACACAGAACGACTACCGGACCAAGTCGGTCCTCGCGCTCCCCCTCAAAGATCACAACGACCGAGTGCTTGGTGTTCTGCAGCTCATCAACCCTACCCGTGAAAGTAATATTGTCAGTTTCGACTTCGTCAAAGACGACCAAGATCTTGTCGACTCTCTCGCCTCTCAAGCAGCCATCGCTCTGACAAACGCTAAGCTCATCGACAATATGCGCGATGCCCACGTCGATACCATTTTCCGACTCTCGGTTGCCGCAGAATACAAAGACGAAGACACCGCCTCCCACCTCGAACGAATGTCCCGATACAGCGCCGTGTTGTCTCGGAAAATGGGCTTCGACGACCTCTTCATCGATCAGATTCAGTTAGCGAGCCCAATGCACGACGTCGGAAAGATCGGAATCCCCGACGCCATCCTCATGAAGCCCGGCAAACTCACCGACAAAGAGTTCGATATCATGCGAACTCACCCCCAAATCGGCGCACGAATCCTCGGCGGCTCCTCCTCTCCCCTACTCAAAATGGCCGAAGTGATTGCTCTCTCCCACCATGAAAAATGGAACGGCATGGGCTACCCAAACAAACTTAAGGGCGAAGAGATTCCCATCGAAGGTCGAATAGTCGCCCTGGCTGACGTCTTCGATGCCCTGACCTCTCGCCGCTGCTACAAGCCTGCATGGCCGCTAGAGCGGGCGTTAAACCTCATTAAAGAAACCCGTGAAGAACACTTTGATCCGGCCGTCGTGGACGCTTTCTTTGAATCCCTCGATCAAATCTTAGAGATCAAACAGCGATACGCCGATGAAGCGCCGAAAGAAGTCGACGACCATGAAACTTCTATCCGTGGCTAGGCCCCAAAAAATATGATCTGGCGCGTTTTTTACAGACTTTGAACGTGCATCTTTTAAAAGACATAAGATAATCCCACAATTCCTTGTCCGGATCTTCCCTCCATACACTCTCCTGGGAAACGACTTGGATGGAGACAAACGTGGGTCAGAAAAAAATACTCGTTCTTCTTGCGACCGCCGCTCTTCTTTTCTTTGGACAGAGCAGGCAAGAAGTCAATGGCAACAGCACCACACTCAAAGCCTATTTCCAGCCCTTCGCTGACGGCCGCTCGGCGGTCCTCGCCGAACTCTCGAAGGCCACCAAGTCCGTCCACGTCGCGCAATACAACATTCGCGATAAGGCCTATGCAGACAAGCTTCTCGAGCTTAAGCAGCGTGGCGTTGAGGTGAAGATCGTCATCGACGAAAAGAACTCCCTCAAGCCTTGGAATACTCTCGACGACACCATGATCGCCTCGGGCCTCTGGGTCATGAGAAAATCGCACTCAAGCTCAAACTACGGAATCATGCACCATAAGTTCACGATCATCGATGACAAGGTCGTGCTGACGGGGTCCTTCAATTGGAACAGCACCGCTCGCCTGTCAAACAACGAGAACATGCTGATCATTGAAGACGCTCGCCTAGCTAGAGATTACGAACACGAGTTCCAGGAGCTTATCGGCCAGCGCAACACAACAACCGGTAGCCCATCAAATCTGAGTTCCTCCGATCGCTATCAAGTCTTCTTCTCTCCTGAAGATCGCCCCGATTACGAAATTGAAAAACTCATCAACAACGCGAAGTCATCCATTCACGTGGCGATGTTTACCTTCAAAGACTCACGCCTGTCACGGGCTCTTGTCCGAGCGAGCAATCGCGGAGTCAAAGTCGAACTTCTCACCGAGGCCAAGCAAGCCAGCCGAACAAACGAAGATGAACGAGTTGCAAACGCTGGGGGCAAGGTCGTCGTTGGCGCAAACACATCGTCTCCTAACTCTGCGATGCATCACAAATACGCCGTCATTGACGAAGCGATCGTCTTGACCGGCGCCTGCAATTGGACCTACACAGCCTTTCACTACTCCGAAGAAGATGTGCTCGTCGTTCGCGACGCCGCCCTCGCGAAGTCCTATCTCAACGACTTTGCCGATCTTATGAAGCGCTATGACGGAGCCTACACCGAAGCCGATTACTCCTACGCCGATCAGTCCGCCGACTTTAACTTTGTCTGCGAGCAACCAAAGACTAAGTGGGGAGAAACGGTCTGCGTCATTGGCAATCATCCCGCTCTTGGCAGTTGGAACCCAAAGAACGCTGTTCGTCTCGATACTTCCAGCAGTGTCTTCCCCCGATGGAACGGTTATGTGAGCCTCCCTGCTGGGGTCACTGTGGAATACAAATACATTCGCTTGAAAGCCGACGGCTCTGTTATTTGGGAATCGGGTTTCAATCGTACGCTCACGACCTCTAGCAAGGGTCGCAATGAGACACGGATCGAAGTTTTTAGAAACTGAAATTCAGGGAGCTCCGCTTGCGACTCACTCGCGTCTATTGTCCCGAACTTCCTGACAGCGGCGTTTTCGATATTCCTAAAGATGAAGTCCAGCACATCAGCCGAGTGCTTCGCCTCAAAGTTGGGAGCTCAGTCCTGGCATTCAATGGTCACGGACTCGTGGCGCAATGCGAGATTATCGAGCTGGATCGGCGCAGAGCTAAGGCTCAGATCAAAGAGAGACTTCCTAAAACAGAAAACACGCTCCCTGACTTAACCGTCGCCGTCGCCCCGGCCAAGGGCAAGCGCATGCCGTTTCTCATCGAAAAGTTGACGGAGCTTGGAGTCGGTCGCATCTTGGCCCTGGAAACACAATTTGGCCAGCTGAGCGCGAAGCAGATTGAAAAAGAGCGTGAGGCTTGGGTTCGGAAGTCAATCGAGGCTGCGAAGCAGTGTGGTCGCTATCAACTCCCAGATATTCCAAGTTCTACGACGCCGGAGCAACTTTGCCAGGACCTTGTGGGCCTTTGCTTTGTCGGTTCCCCCAAGAAGTCCGACCCCAGTCTTTGGACTGTACTCTCTAAGCTGAAACGAGCGCAGGGTCCCTTTACAATCCTCATCGGTCCCGAAGGCGGCTTCTCCGATTCAGAGTTGGCGCTTTTTCGCGAGTCCGATTGCCTGGACATCTGTTTGGGCGACCTCATCCTTCGCATTGAAACCGCCGCCATTGCTTTGGCAGGATTGTTTCGGGCCCGTTTTGATTCTAAGAATGCGTAAAAGGCTCTAGTAATGCCAAGAAACCCCTGGGACAATGTCCGTTTAAAGGGAGAAAGGTTTTATGAAGGAGGAGGTTGGCTTCCTCAAACTGCTCGTAGAGAAAGGACTCATCGACGAAGATGAGGCCAAGAGCTACTACAGAGCGTTTCAATTGGTTCGTCAACACGGCCAATCCCAATCCCTTCCTGCCTGGCTGGTGAAACGTGGGCTGATCACAGAAGATCAATGCCGCCTGCTCACAGCCCAATACCGCGCTGCGACCCAAGGCGTCCAAGTCGTCAATGTTCCTATGGTCCTCCCGGTCGATTCCAATACAGAGAATGGCAAAGATAGCACCGACGACGATCCCAACGCCCAAAGCCTCGCGGAAACCCTCAAAGCGTCGCCGCTTGACTCGCGGCGAAAAGCGAGCCGAGCGAAGGGCATGCGCTTTGGCAAGTATCGTGTGCGCCGTGAGATCGCCCGAGGGGGAATGGGCGCGGTCTACGAAGTGTCCCATCCCAAGTTTGGCGAGACCCTCGCGTTAAAAGTGTTGCTGTCACGAAGCCGCGCCAACGAACGACAGCGAAAACGCTTTCTAAGAGAAGTTGAGACGATTCAGCGCTTGGATCACCCCGGGATCATTCAGGTGTTTGACGCCGGTGAGATCGACAATATCGGCTATCTCACCATGGAGTATGTCGAAGGATTGCCGATGGACGAAGTGCTCGCGGCGGGAGAGCTGTCTCGCGATGAGCTCGTCCGCATTATTCGCGACCTCGCCCTGGCCTTGGATCATGCTCACCAATTCGGCGTCATTCACAGAGATTTAAAGCCCGCCAATGTCCTCATACGTAGTCAATCCCCCACCCCTGTCTTAACCGACTTCGGATTAGCCAAAGACCTCCTCGATAGCTCCGTGCTGTCACGCACTGGAACTGTGATTGGTACTCCGCGATATTTGTCCCCCGAGCAGGTCATGGCGGAGCATGAGCGAATTGATCCAACCACTGACATCTATGCCCTGGGGGTGATGCTCTACGAGATTCTCACCGGTGTTCGTCCCTTTGATGCAGACTCCGTAGAATCTCTTTATCAAAAGATTGAAAGTGAGCCCCCGGCTCATCCGGTTGACATTCATGATGATGTGCCCATTGGCCTCGCGGAGATCTGTTTGAAGGCGCTCTCCAAGAGGCAGTGCGACCGTTATCAGAGCGGTGAAGACATGGCCAAGGACATTGACTGCTTCTATGAACATGGCACCGTTCGGGTCACTCCTGAGAGCTCTGGGTTCAATTTCTCAGCGATTAAGTATCGCTTAAAAACAAACATAAATCGAATACCGCCCCCGGTTCTAACCGGCATACTTGGTGCTCTCCTGGTCATTTTAATGGCCATTATCTTGCTCTTGATTTTTGGCGGAGCGGAGCCCGAACCAGTGATTGAACTTCCTCCGCGCTAGACGCTTCGTTCATAGAGCGGATGCCTAAGCCTGGAAAAACCAGCAAGCTGGCACTCTCCGAATTCTTTGACAAATTTGCTCCGCGTTGAACTTCGCCAACAGACGAAGACGCCTCGGGACCTTCTCGGGATGAACCTTGTGTGACAATCTTGTCAGCGTGGGCTCGGCGAATCATTAATCTGTGGATGGGTCAATGTCTGCGGCGCCGGCATCTAGGGTAAAATTGGCTCTAGGGAGTACTATGAAGATTGAAGAGGATCGCAGCTTTCACGGCAATGATCGCTTTAAGATCGTTGAAAGATTGGGCGCTGGGGCGTTTGGCGTCGTCTATAAAGCCTTTGACAAGACGAGGCAGCATGAAGTCGCATTGAAAACAATTCAACGCGCAAATCCCAATAGTATCTATATGTTCAAGCAGGA
>JARGOJ010000145.1:0-881 GCA_029210225.1 Planctomycetota bacterium | reverse complement strand
GCTCTCTTACCGACGTGATCCATCCCAATTTGGCTCAATTTTACGACCTCTTCCTCGACGACGGACTATGCTTCTTCACCATGGAGTTGATTGAAGGGCAAGACTTTCTCAGCTATGTCCGGGGTGCAAGTCGCTTGGAGTCCTACAAGTCGACCCTCCCCTGCGATGACACGATTATGCAAGCCCCCGCTCCAAATTTGCCGGGCTCAGAGGATGACACCATTCAGCTTCAAGGAGCCACAGCGCTTCGCTCTCCGTGTCTCCTAAACCCAGAGGCGCTCAGTCGCCTTGACCTGGGCTTGGCCGGACTCTATTCGGGGATTCGAGCGTTACATGCCGCCAATATATTGCACCGCGACTTGAAGCCCGACAACGTGATGGTGACCTCAAAGGGTCGCGTCGTATTACTTGATTTTGGTTTGGCGTATAAATACAACACTGAGGTTTTAGGGGCGACGTCACTGGGCCTCGGAATTGTCGGCACGCCAATCTATATGTCCCCAGAGCAAGCGTCGGAAGCTGAGATTGATGAAGCGAGCGACTGGTATAGCGTGGGGGTCATGCTTTATCAAGCTTTGACCCAGCGCCCGCCGATTGTGGGTTCGCTTTTACAATTGCTTGAAGATAAACAAAAGACGGAGTCCTTTAGACCTTCTGATTTAGTTTCTGGAGTCTCCCAACGCTTGGATGACCTCTGCCATGGTTTGCTCCAGAGGGATGCGGCAAAACGTCTCAACGGAATAGATATCGCCCGCTTCATTGAATTTGGGGCGTCGATTGTCAAAGAGTCGACTTCGGGCTCTGAGGGATCAGCGACTGAGTTTGTTGGGCGTGAGGACGAGCTCGATAAGCTCTCACAGGCCTATCGGTCCGTCGAGCGA
>JARGOJ010000144.1 GCA_029210225.1 Planctomycetota bacterium | reverse complement strand
CAGCAACAGGATTGCGAGGGCCGTGCAGAGCTTCTTCAGTATGGAGCTTGGTGACATTCTGTTTCTCCCAATTGCTGGTCGGTCGCGCTGACCACCTATTTCTCATCGACGGCACACTGTCTTGGGTCCGGAGCCACAGCGATCGTTTTACTGACGCCTCATTCATATGAGGCCAAAACTCTCTAGTTGCAGGGCAAATTGCCCCAGACCGTTGAGTTCCCGCCCCAACTTGCGCGCTTCGCCCCAAGGTCGTCGGAGCCTACAAGCAGTGCTCTCACATGGTCCTGAAAGCGTTGATACTAGGCTCTTCCTTGTTTTGCCGAACCCTTCGACCCCGAGATCACTCGCGAATAGTCATGCCAAGGCTTCAGCAACACTCGTCTTTTGCATGAACTATGCCAACAGCATTCAAAAATCGAATAATGCACAACACATTAACATCGATAGCTGCAAAAGCAACTTTCGAGCAACGGATAGCCTAGTCGAATAAACACCACAGCGCTTAGCGAAAATCACAAAAGCACCCATGTGATTTTGCGAGATTCACTCACCATAATGTCAGAAGAGATATAAACTTAGAACTGAAGTCGACTTAAACCTTGGATGGGAGCGACTCGATAAGCTGCGAATAAATCCGCGACGTATCTTCGGCGGCCTTTGTAAAGGAGAATTGGCAGGCGCGCTTCACCGCTTTTTTCGCCAAAGATTCCGCCCGGTTAGGTTGCAATAAAAGCTGTCCCATTGCTCCGGCGAAGGCCTCCGCATTGTCAGGAGCGCAGAACATCGCACCGTCCTCAGCGACCTCCCGGAGCACGGGTATGTCGCTCACGACAACCGGACAGGCAACCCTCATAGCCTCTAAAACGGGAAGTCCAAAGCCTTCGGCCTTCGAGGGGTGAATCATAAGCGCTGCGTTATCGTAGAGATAAGCCAGGTCCTTATCCTCAACCGCGCCAAGAATCTCCACCCTATCTTCAACCCCAAACGCCTTCGCCGCTTTTTTGAGCGCCGCTGTCCCGCGGCCTGTTGGTCCGGCTATCGCCAAGATCAGATCTGGGAAGCCGAGGGGCCCCAACTTCGCGAGGGCTTCGATAGCTGTGATTTGATTCTTATGGGGCAGATGATTCCCCACCGTCAAAATAAAGCGACTCAGCTCTCGGACTCTTGGTGAAATACTCTCGCAGGAGCCTCTCCGAACCTGAGCCACCCAACCCGCCATCTCCTCGGGACCATGACCAATCACCGAAATGCGCTCTTCTGGCACTGGCAGGTGAGCCTGAATATCCCTCGACGCCGCCTCAGTCCCCGTTATGACATGTAAGACTCGCTTCACGGCCTTCTTCAACATATATTTCGCGTAGATACGGCCCATGCGATGGGGAGCGCTCTCAGGATGCGTCAGATAGGTCACATCGTGGATATTGGCGAGCATAGGGACATTGGAGAGGAGAGGAATATTGAAATGGGGCGCGTGGAAGAGGTCAATTTTCTTCTCAGCGACAACCTTCGGCAGCCAAAATTGCTCTTGGAGAGAATAGATAGGAACCGTCTTACCGAAGCCTATGATATCGATTCGAGGTAGCTGATCTTTCGGAATAGAGAGCCAATCCCACACAGCCGTGGGGTCCTCTGTTGGATTGATAATCAGCACGATCTGAAAAGGATCGTCTCTTTGCATCAACGCATTGACGATGTTTCTAATGTACCGACCAATACCGGTATGCCCCGACATCCGAGCATCAATCGCAACCTTCGCGGCGAACTTCGTCATAGTCTCCATCCAAAATGGAACGATCACCGGCAATTTTTCCTGGAAGAAAGAATCGCCTCGTCCTTTAACAGACAAATAAACAGTGAAATATCCCGAGCCCTGAATTTCCAAGGGCGGAGATTTTAACCGAGAATGACAAGCGGATCCGTTTTTTAACAAAGATCCAAGAAATAGAATGAGGTGACTCAATCATTATGGCCAAGAAATCAATGAGCAAAATCAGTAAGTTCATGTCCTATATCCTCCGTCATCGCCCCGATGTCCTCTCCCTCGATCTCGACAAAGAAGGCTGGATTGACGCCACGCTCTTTTTGAATCGAGTCAATGAGCATCAAAGCTGGACTCTCACCATGGACGATATTCAAGCGGTCGTGGATGCAGACAAGAAACAACGTTACGCCCTCAGAGATGGACGGATTCGAGCCAATCAAGGACACAGCGTCGATGTGAACGCCGTCGACCCAACCCCGATCGTGCCCCCAGATACTCTTTACCACGGCACCACCGATCAAAGATGGGCGCTCATCCAAGACTCCGGCGGTCTCAAGAAGATGCTACGGCACCATGTCCATCTCTCTGCTGATCCCCAAACAGCCAAGCAAGTCGGCAGTCGACACCGAAAAGAAAAGCTCTTGCTCCTCCACATTGACGCGACCGCGATGCACAAAGCCGGACATCTCTTCTACCTCTCAGAGAACGGAGTCTGGCTCACGGATACTGTTCCCGTCAACTTCATAGAGGCTCGTTAAGGATGTGGTTCTCCCACTGCCTCAACTCAAGAACGGCATCGGAATAGTGCAGATCCAGCTCTTTTACGAAACTCTTCGCACGCGCATCATCGAGCCCCTCGTCGTCGCAAATAGTCCGCAAGATTTTTGCGACCCGAGCGACTCCATAGGTCGCGCTGCTGCCGTAGATGTTGTGAGCCACACGTCTCGCCTCGTCCATGTTTCCCTCAGTCACCGCGTTCTTCAGAGATAAAACATAGCCAGGGAAGCTGCTCAGGAACTTTTCGATCAGAGTCTTCGTCAACTTCACGTTCACTTTGCCTCGAACTGCAACCAGAGAGCGCATGACATCCCAATCAACGACCTTCTCTCTCCCTCGCCCGGTCGGTGTTTTTTCTAACTCAAGGTCCTCATGCTCAAGCTCGGGGATATCCTTCTGACCATAACCCCGAGCTTCCGCAGCGCGATCTAGAGCCGCGCTCAGGTCGTTCGGGCGAAGCGGCTTCCCTAGGAAATCATCCATGCCGTTTTCGAGATACTCCTGACGTGCCCCGCTCATGACATTGGCCGTCAACGCAACAATCCACGGCTGCTCTCCCTTCTGACATTGCCTCCGAATCTCTTTCGTCGCCGCTAAGCCATCCATTTCTGGCATTTGTATGTCCATGAATATGATGTCGTAGAATTGACGCTGAGTCGCCTCACAAGCCTCCAAACCATTCCCCACGACCTCGACGTTGTAGCCAAAGGTCTTCAACAGATGAGTTGTCACCATTTGATTCGTTGGATTGTCCTCGGCGAGTAAGATTCGTAACGACCGCTCCCGCTTGGACTTCTCTCTCATCATGAAGAAAGAGCTGGCTCGTTTTCGCGCTCTTTTCTGAAGCGCCGCCGACAATTGCTCGGCAATGACTTGCTGCTTGATTGGTTTCGAGATCGCAAAGTAGTGACCTCGAACATGCTCCCACTGGCTCTCGTCCACCCCAAGCGGCCCGAGGACAATGACCGGCAAAGTCATCGGCTTGCGATTTTCGCGCACGGTCTTCATTGACTTTCGAAAGGCCTCGGTCATCAACTCGGAGCTGATCACCATGAATTGACATTGAGCCCCCAAAAGCAGTGATCCCAAGGCTTCGCTGACCGTTTCAAAGAACTTGGAGAACAGACCCAGGCGACCCAAAACATTCTCCAAGGCCTCTCGATGTATGGCCGTCGGTTCAACGGCAAAGACAGTCAAGCCCCGCAAAGTCATCGCCATGTCCGTTCGAGAATGATCGACTCGACGCGGCTTAGAGAGAAATGAAAAATGGGCCGTCATGCCCTTATTTAACCCCTCGCTTTCAAGGCGCAGCTCGCCCCCCATGAGTCGGGCCAAATGTTGGCAGATGCTGAGTCCAAGCCCTGTCCCGCCCACAGAGCGTGCGAGGGACACATCCGCCTGACGAAAGGGTTTCATGATGTCCTCAAGCGCCTGTTTTTCAACGCCTAAACCGGTATCACTCACGGCCATGTGAATTCGACGCTGCTGCCCTTCCGCCATCTCCGAATCAACGTGAATTGTTATCTGCCCTTCGTCCGTAAATTTAATTGCATTGTTGAGCAGGTTCACGAGCACCTGTCGGATATGGGTAGGATCGCCAATCCAGTCATTCCCTGTCTCCTGACTGATAGTGTAGGCCATATCGAGGGACTTCTTCGCCGCCATCGGACTCAACAAATCTAAGGCGTCCTCAATGCAACTCTGAAGTTTGAACTCACTCTCTTCGAGGGTCATCTCCCCCGCTTCAATCTTTGAGAAATCAAGAATGTTGTTAAGAATGGTGAGGAGCATGTCGCCGCTGTGACGGAGGGTGTCAAGATATTGAACTTGCTTGTCCGAAGGCGAGGTTCCGTAGAGCAAGGTTGTCAGACCAATGATGCCGTTGAGTGGAGTGCGGATTTCGTGGCTCATATTGGCGAGGAAAGCGCTCGTGGCCTTCGCGAGGGCTTCCGCTTCGTCTCTGGCATGGACCAATCTCTCCTTCGCGCTATGACGCTCCGTCACGTCATGGCAACAACCGATCACGCGGTAGGCCAATCCATCATGATCCCGGAGTATCGATCCATAACCCTCGATGTAACGAGTCTGACCGTCGGGCCAGAGAACGCGGAAGTCCGTTCTATAGACCTCATCCCGCTCCAAGCTCCCAGTCAGCTCTTCTTTAACCTTCATTCGGTCATCGGGATGAAAGCATGAGAACACCGTCTCCAATTGATTATCGAAAGCCTCTTTCGAAACGCCAAATATCTTGTGTTGTTGATCGTCCCATTGCACCGTATCGGTACTCATGTCCCAATCGAAGGTCCCAATCTCGGCAGCTCTAAGGGCGAGCCCAAGCTGTTTGCCTTTTTCTCGGGCCTCATTTTCTGCGGCGACTCGACGGCGAATATCATTGACGGCGATGAGGATGAAGACTTCATTCCCTAGAAAGACAGGATTCAGCGCCGTTTCCACGGCAATTTGAGTGCCTTCCTTGTGAACAACAAGAACATCGATCGTCTGGCCAAAGGCCTTTTTAACGGGCTCTAATCGGTAGCCTTCCCAGAATTCTCGATGAGATTCGAGGTAGGTTTCTGGCACCCAGTCCTCGATAAACCGTCCCGCGATGTCACACTCAGCCTCACCTAGCAGGCGACAAAACTCACCGTTGGCGAAGAGGATGCCTCCGTCCCGCTGAACCAGGACCTTCGCCCCAGGGGACCACCCTACGGCGCGCCTGAGCATGACGTTTAAGACAAGATAGCGTCTCAACGGTCGATAAAAGAGCGCCAAAATGATGACCAAAGCCATCACACATCCGAGAACATTCCACATAGCTCTAGCTTATAAAAAACCGAGATTCCATGACGAATTTCCTGACTGTCACAAGCAAGAAACTGGTCTGTAGACTGACTCTCAGGACAGCATTCCTGGCTTCGCTCTTGACTTAGAATAAAGAGACGCTAGTCTCTTTCCTTAGCAAACGCGCCAGTAGCTCAGCAGGATAGAGCATCGGATTTCTAAATATTGGGCGCCATAGAAGAAATTTTATGGATGTAAGCTCTCAAACTCGGGGAAACCTCAGCGGTTCAAGCCGGTGGCAATCCCGAGCCAAGGTCGAGAAAATCGACAAGGTGTAGAGACTAGACGGGAGCCGCCGTCCTGCAAATGCAGACGGTGAAGGGATAGTCCAGCGCACAAACAGGTCACGGCCTGGCAACGAAAGTTGCAGTGTGACGAATCCGACGGTCGGGGGTTCGAGCCCTCCCTGGCGTGTAAGAAAGAAGCCGCGAATTTAGTTCGCGGCTTCTTTTTTTTTCGACCCCGGCCTAATCAACCCAAAAATTCCCCACAGCTCTGATTTGCTATCTTCCTTGAGGCAAAATCACTGTTTTAGCCCTCGCTCACTTATTCATACGAGAGTTTATGACGGCCCAGTCTGACCCCGCCCCGCAAAATCGATATTCCATCCTCGGCGAGATTGGCCGCGGCGGCATGGGTTGCGTCTACAAGGCCCTCGATACCCGCCTCGATCGTATCGTCGCCCTCAAAGTCACACTGGGCCACGCAAACTTTCTTGACGTTCGGCGATTTGAACGGGAAGCGAAGGTCTTGGCATCTCTATGCCATCCCAACATCATCCAAGTTCTCGATTTCGGCTCATTTCCGGACGGCCGTCAATTTATCGTGATGCCATATATTGAGGGGGAGACTCTTGATCGCTGGATGAAGTCTCAGCAAGATGAGGTGGATGCGAGCGTTCGCGTCATACTGACCCTATCCCGTGCGCTTTCATATGTTCACTCCAAGGACGTCATTCACCGGGATCTCAAGCCACAAAACATCATGATGTGTCAAGTGACTGGAGAGCCGATACTGCTTGACTTCGGGCTTGTTCGACCGGACGGTGTTTCGGTGGAAAAATTAACCGCCAGCGGAGTGGTTCTAGGCACCTATTCCTACATGGCCCCAGAGCAAGCGAATGGCACGAAGGTCGACGCTCGCGCAGACATCTACGGATTGGCTGCGATCCTCTATCACTGCTTTTGTGGTCGCCCCCCCGTGATCGACGAATCAGGGCACTACGTCATGATGAAGAAAATCTTTGAAGAGCTTCCTCCCTCTCCCATGATGATCAATCCTGATCTTCCCAAGTCATTGAACGACTTCTGCCTTCGGAGTCTCGCGAAGTCTCCCAGCCAGAGACCTCAAGACGCGGACGAATTTGCCAGAGAATTGGAATTGGCCTGGTCAACTAAAGAAGTCGAGCAAAAAAATGGGGGCAAGGTCGGTGTAGTCATCGTGCTCCTGGTTCTCATGCTTGCTATCGGGCTCACTTGGGGCTTTTCGCAGGAAGAATCGCCGGTTGCTGAAATGCCAATCCTCAAATTGAACGGCGGGATAGCAGATTTGAGGGTTTATAACGGCGAGCGCTACCTTGGGACGATCAAAGCCGACGGCACTCTCAATCTACGTCTCAAAACAGGGTCAACAGAGCTCTCCATTGCCCGTGAAACCGGAGAGCGATACCAAGTCTCTGTCACGTTGAAAGCCGGGCAAGAAAAGGCTCTAAAGCTCCGTCCTCGCGGCTTGGTCAACCTAAAGGCCAATCAAAAATTTAGAGTGACAATTCGGAATAGCAATGGGGAAATCGCAAAAGATAGGGATGGCAAAGAGGTCTTGAAGCGCTTACTGCCAATTTCCATTGAATTAGCTTTCGGACAGTACACCGTCGAGGGGACGACTCGAAGTCGGCTCAAGAAGGAGCGTCGACACTATGATCGAAAATTGATCGTCAAGCCAGGAAAAAAGGTCTCTCAGAGGATTGCAGTTGGCTTCGAGACTAAGCTTCCAATGAAAGACACCTGGGTCGAGCCAGTCTTTACCGATCTGGACGGGGACGGCTTTCAAGACTTCATTTTCGTCGGTTCTATCGGACAGGGCCATGGTCAGAGCTTTGCGATTTCGGGATACAATGGCGAATTGTTATGGCGTAGCTCTGAACATACGAGTTTTTGGGCTCGTCCACTGATTCGAAACGCCACCAACCCTCCTCAAATTGCTTTGGCTATCAGGAAAGACGGGCAAAGACGTTGCGCCTTATTGGATCCGAAATCGGGGACAATTAGTAGTCTGTTTAACGCGCCGAAAGGATCACCTCTTCAAAGGAACATTGGTCCCGTTCCGTTTGGTGAGATTGATCTATCTGGGAGAAAGAAAGGTCTGGCAACCGCCGGTGACTATTCTGTTTGGCTCTTCAATCAAGACCTACAATTAACTGCGACACTAAAACTGGACAAGAGGATCAAATTCCACTTCAAGAGCAAACGGATGCCCACAATCACTGATCTAGACCAAGATGGACGGCGCAATGATCTGGTCATACGACTCTGTGACGAGATTGGAGAATCGAAGGACGAAACAGTCACCCGCGAGATTCGTGCCTATCGCGATATCGATCGAAAGCAAGATCCTGAGGCTTACCAGGGCTACAAGATCGACTCAGAGAACAACGCGCAATTCATGGTTTTGGAAGAGCTTGGGATTATTCTCATTTACAACTATCGGCCTCAGGCCGAAGTGACGGACATTCAATTTGTCGAAGCGAAAACCTTCACCGAAATCAATAAGGTTTCCATCCGCGGATCGATCATTGATGTCACGGAGAGTAAGACACTAAAACGAATCTACGTCCACAGTTACTTCGACCGAGAAACGCGGGTTAGAGATGGAACCGTTGAAGCGAGACTCACTGTCCTTGATCGCCTAGGGAAGAAAGTGGGAGGACGTATGACAGACCCCTCCAGCCAGTCACTCGTTCATGTCCAAACTCCCAAGGGGGCCTCGCGCCTGTTGATCCTATCGCCGGAGTTAAGGGGGTCGACGATGACACAAGGAGCGCTTGTGCTGATCTCTGCTGAAAGTGGCCTTCAGGAGCTCTGGCGATCACGATCCTTTCACAGAAAGAAATTCCGCTTTATCGCTGAGGACCTCGACCGAGACGGTCGTAGCGAGATCATTGTCATGAGTAAGGATAAATTACTCGTTGAATCGGCGCCCAATAAATAGAAGCAATGAGACTGGGCTATGAACAGAGAGATCAATCAGCCTTGGGCTCCTCTACCAGGCCTTGAAGGAAGAAGCTCGTTTCGTCTGGAACGAACAATCCTGATAGCCGATTTGCTATCTTCCTGATGGAAATACCACAATAGCCCCTTCAACTTGCCAATTGTGAATCTATGACTCTCTGGTTAGACCCAGATATCCAAAATCGATACGCTATCCTCGGTGAAATTGGCCGAGGCGGCATGGGTTGTGTTTACAAAGCACACGACACTCATCTGGACAGCGTTGTCGCTCTTAAAGTTATACTCAATCACGCCAACACACTCAACTTTCAACGATTTGAGCGGGAAGCAAAGGTCCTGGCAACTCTTGCCCATCCCAATATCATTAAAATAATCGACTACGGAACATTCTCCGACGGCCGCCGCTATATCGTTATGCCACTTATTGAAGGGGAAACGCTAGATAAGTGGATTCAATCTCAAGACGACAAGGTTGAATCCAGTGTTCGCGTTGTTAAAACCCTATCGCAGGTGCTCAGTTACTTGCACTCAAAGGAGATCGTTCATCGAGATCTAAAACCCGAGAACATCATGATGAGTCAAGAAAAGGGAGAGCCAATCTTGCTCGACTTCGGGCTCGTCCGACCCGATGGGGTCTCGGCGGAGAACTTAACCACAAGCGGCGTGGCGATCGGCACTTACGCCTATATGCCCCCAGAGCAAGCCAACGGAACAGAAGTCGACTCTCGTTCAGACGTATATGGGCTGGGGGCGATTCTCTATCACTGCCTCTGTGGTCGCCCTCCCATAGTGAGCGATGCAGGATACTACGAGGTCTTGCGGCAGATTTTCGAGGACGATCCACCCCCTCCCTCAACATTCAATGACGCCCTTCCTAGATCGTTGAGTGACTTTTGCCTACGCTGTCTCTCTAAAAACCCCAGTCACAGGCCGCAAAGCGCTGACAAGTTCTCCAAAGAATTGGAATTGGCATGGTCAAATAGAGGCAAGAGCCAGAAGCCGAAGAGAGCAATGATCGGCGTCGCGATCGCAGTCCTCGTCATTCTGCTTCTAAGTGGAATGACATGGGCTATTCGCCAGGAAGAGGACTCAAAGCCTGTCACTGAAGTAACCCTGAGCTTGAACGGAGGGCTTCCGGGTTTAAGAGTTTATGCGGAGGAGCGATTACTGGGGACGATCAAGGCCGACGGCACTCTCAATTTAAGTCTCAAAACAGGGTCAACAGAGCTCTCCATTGTCCGGGAAACCGGAGAGCGATACCAGATCCCTGTCACACTGAAAGCCGGACAAGAAAAGTCTCTAAAGCTCGGTCCTCGCGGCTTGGTCAATCTAAAGGCCAGTCAAAGATTTAGAGTGACAATTCGGAACAGCAAAGGGGAAATAGCAAGAGATGAAGATGGCAAAGAGGTCTTGAAGCGCTTACTGCCAATTTCCATTGAATTAGCTTTCGGACAGTACACCGTCGAGGGGACGACTCGAAGTCGGCTCAAGAAGGAGCGTCGACACTATGATCGAAAATTGATCGTCAAGCCAGGAAAAAAGGTCTCTCAGAGGATTGCAGTTGGCTTCGAGACTAAGCTTCCAATGAAAGACACCTGGGTCGAGCCAGTCTTTACCGATCTGGACGGGGACGGCTTTCAAGACTTCATTTTCGTCGGTTCTATCGGACAGGGCCATGGTCAGAGCTTTGCGATTTCGGGATACAATGGCGAATTGTTATGGCGTAGCTCTGAACATACGAGTTTTTGGGCTCGTCCACTGATTCGAAACGCCACCAACCCTCCTCAAATTGCTTTGGCTATCAGGAAAGACGGGCAAAGACGTTGCGCCTTATTGGATCCGAAATCGGGGACAATTAGTAGTCTGTTTAACGCGCCGAAAGGATCACCTCTTCAAAGGAACATTGGTCCCGTTCCGTTTGGTGAGATTGATCTATCTGGGAGAAAGAAAGGTCTGGCAACCGCCGGTGACTATTCTGTTTGGCTCTTCAATCAAGACCTACAATTAACTGCGACACTAAAACTGGACAAGAGGATCAAATTCCACTTCAAGAGCAAACGGATGCCCACAATCACTGATCTAGACCAAGATGGACGGCGCAATGATCTGGTCATACGACTCTGTGACGAGATTGGAGAATCGAAGAAAGAAACAGTCACCCGCGAGATTCGTGCCTATCGCGATATCGATCGAAAGCAAGAGCCTGAGGCATACCAAGGCTTAAAATTCGATTCCGATCAAGACACTCGTTTTCAAGTCTTTGAAGAAGCGGGAATTGTTCTGATTTACTCCACCAATACGAAGTCAAGACTAGTGGAGCTTCAATTTGTCGACGCAAAGACATTCAAAGAGATCAATTCGGCGACTGTCCGTGGGTCCATCATTGACGTAGCAGAGAGCAAGACACTCAAACGAATCTACGTTCACAGCTACTTCGACCGGGAAACACGGGTTAGAGATGGCGCTGTTGAATCGAGACTCACTGTTTTTGATCAGCTCGGGAAGAAAGTGGGAGGTCGCATGACAGACTCATCCAGCCAGTCACTCGCTCATGTCCAAACTCCCAAGGGGACCTCGCGCCTATTGATCCTATCACCGGAATTAATGCGTTCCAGGATCGCTTTCGGAGCGCTTGTACTGATCTCTGCGGAGAGCGATCTGAAGGAGCTCTGGCGATCTCGAACGTTCAATCAGAAGCCAAGCTTTTTGACTAAGGACCTGGACAAGGATGGTCGAAGTGAAATCATTGTTCAAAGCGGCGGGAAGCTGCTCGTCGAATCAGCTCCGAATAAATAGAGTCAGCGGCGAGAGGGAGCGGAGAACAAAACGATCACTCAGATTTGGCCTTTTCAATAAGGCCGCGAATCTGCTGCAAGACATTGTGCATGTCACCTGCTTCGACGAAGTTCAACGAAACTCCATGACCAAAGTTGACTTCGCAGCCGCTCCCTAATGGGTGCGGCTTATCGGGCTCGATGCGCTCTCCAAGAATAATGGTCCCGTTCGTTGAGTGATTATCGGAGATCATCCAGCGGTCAGTGGGCCTGAGCAACATCGCATGACACTTGGAGACTCGCTTTGCATGGATAACAACGTCATTGTCAGCGCTGCGCCCGATTGAGAGCGTGGCGGGGCCGCCCATGAGAGATGTTTCCTTCAACGACCAAACATTGATGTTAAACGGCGGTTCATCCTCGGTACCTAAGTAGTGAGCAACGAGCTTGTGAAGAAAACCAACGAGCGCGTTGGCCGGGATAAACCCACAGTTCTGCATGAGGAAAGGCTCTTGGAAGCGGGACAAAAAATCGTGTCGGCTGTACTCAAAGTAGTCTTCATAAAAGTCTAAGAAGCCCCCCATGTCCTCGACTTTACCGGTGATGACAACTTCCTTAGCGGCGAGGGGCAGCCCATCACCGTCAGAAGTCGTTGTCATGTGAAAGGGCTGATTTGGAGAATTTTGCGCCAAGGTTGGCCTCCGACTCTAAGTCCCGAAGATGATCGAAAATTATCATCACTGAGACATATTAAATCAGATGAGAACGTAACTCAAACATCGACTGTAATGATGAAAATTAGTTCAAACACATCTCGTGCGAAGAGCGCTACATAACGCATATATGAAACCTTTGCACAGACACCATCGGCCCTTGCCTCGGACAAGAAGTGGCAACCAAGGGGTTACATATCCTCGTCTGGGTTCGGACACTCCGGGCAATCCTCTGGCTTGTATCTCGGGTCGTGCGGCTTGTTCTTCATGACATCTTTCACCAAGACCATCGCATCCTTCAATGATAACTTGGCGCTCTTGACACCAAATAAACTGCCCAGGATGGTCGAATCTTTGAAAATTTGAAGAGAACCAAACTGCCATGCTGTCACTCCCCTAAAAGGAAGCTTCGCATCCGAATGGAGAAAGAGCAGGTAGCGCTTCCCAACGACGAGCTTTGTGGCGTCGAACACAGTGTTGGTCATAAAGCCAACGCGTGTGGTTTTAGTCTTTAGGCGGCCCTTGAGGATCTGACCGACCTCAATCACGGCAATCCGCCGTGCCGTCGCTAAAATTTGCGTTGAGTCCTTCGTTTTGCTCGGCTTCTTGTTAGCCTCGACAGACTTAACCGTCGCCACCAGGATCAAGTCCGACTTCTTGACCTTCTCCTTTAACGGCATATTGAACGACATCCCAAAATTGATGGGAGCCAACAAAATAGCGCAAGCAAGATAAGAACAAAGCAACATCTCAGACTCCTTTAAGGGATCATCTCTTTTACTTCATCAACCCAACAAGTGTTTGCTCAATCCGAGAAATTCAAGATTTTATCCAATCAGTACGCCACAATAAGAACGTACGGTT
>JARGOJ010000143.1:6018-12970 GCA_029210225.1 Planctomycetota bacterium | reverse complement strand
CCTGTCAATACAACCGCCCTCATTACAATCAACGGCGCGACTGCGACCGTCGCAGCGGCAGGCAACCTCACCGTTGCGAGAGCCCGTCATGGCGCCGCTCGTCTTGATTCTGGCCAGATCGTTGTCATCGGCGGAACAAGCAATCAAGATACTAGCGGCGCCCTGGCCTCTGCTGAGATTTTCACAGTGAGCACCGGACAATTCCAACCCTTTGTGAACAACCTCGCTGAAGCACGCGTCGATCCGACCTTGATCGTGATCGCCGACGAAGTCACTGTGCTCGGCGGACGGACATCCACCAACGATGGAGTCCAAGCGGCAGAACGCCTCAACACAAGCAATGGTGTCTTCTCTGCGCCGAAGTTCCCCGACACAGTCAACAGGACTGAGTCAGCGGCCTTTGTCTTAGGAAATGGTCTGCACGTCATTGTTGGCGGCGGCTTAGCGCCTTCTCAGTTCATTCCCAGCCAGCCCATTGTCGCTGAGGCCTTCCGGAGCGGAATTGGCATGCCCAGCGCCACTTTTGGAGCCCCAGCCTTTTCCTTTCAAGGAAACACAATCGATTTCTATGGTGGCGAGGACGCCAATGGGCTCAAATCGACCATTGAGGTCTTCTTCTTTAACGAAGCGCTCACAGAGATTCGCGGAGATTTGCTTGTCCCCAGAGCGCGGCACACCATTCAACGCTTCGACGATATTGAAGTTGGACGCGCCCTGATTATTGGCGGACGCATCGCCGCGGGTGTGACAAACACTTGCGAGATCGCAGATACAACCGCCGGCACCTCTCGCGCAGTGCCTTCTCTCATGTTTGCCCGGGAGAATCATCGCTCTGTCCGTCTCTTTGATGGCCGAGTGTTAGTTGTCGGCGGGCGAGACAACTCAGGCACCCCACTGTCGAGCGCGGAGGTCTTTGACCCGGTCTTAGAGACCTGGGCGACCGTCGCCTCGCTATCGACAGAGCGCGCTGATCACCAAATCGCCATCGTCCCAACAACTGGTGAAGTCTTGGTTGTTGGCGGCGTCAACGCCGCTGGAACTCGGCTAAACAGCGCTGAGCTCTTCGATCCGAACACAAACACCTTCCGCCCGGTGGGCAACACCATGAGCCGCGCTCGTCAAGCGCCAACTCTGGTTACCGACGGAAACCTCACGACCATCGCCGTTGTTGGTGGCGACGACGGGACGGGTCCCCAGGCCAACGCGGATATCTTCGACCCAGTAACCTCGACCTTCACAAGCACCATTCCCATGCTGATCGCCCGGAGCGGCGGCACCAGCGTGAGCTATTCCCTCGGATCGGCCTTGATTGTGGGTGGCACTGATGCAAGCGGAGGCGACGCAGGGCCAGAGCTATTAGAGTTGGGCACCGATTCAAGCATGGCTGCAGGGCGTCTTCCCGACGATCCAAGTCAGCTGGTCCGGCGCAGAGGCGCCATCGCTATCAACGTGGGAGGAACGGTTGTTCTTCTCGGCGGCCGAACACCGGATGGAGATGTCTTATCAGGGCTTGAGTTTTACGTTCCCTGATAAGCTTCCCTTTTGAAAGAGAGATGAATGAGCAAGCAAAGTACGGGTGTAAAGATTCTCAGCGCAGCGCGCACTCCAGTCGGTCCTATCGGCGGAAAGATGCGGTCTTTGAGCGCTCACATTCTCGGAAGCCGCGCCCTTAGCGCCGCCGGGGAATCCGCCCAAATCGATCCAGAGAAGGTCTCCCACATCTACGCCGGGTCGATATTTGGAGCCGGCTCCGGTCCGAATACCGCGCAAAGAGCAGCGACGGAAGCCGGCCTCGGCGAAGATGTCTTGTGCGCGACCTTCAAGGCGGGCGGCGGTTCAAGTCTGATCGCCTTCATCAACGCCGCGGCCATGCTCGAAGAAGGTTCCTTTGCTCTGGTCGCAGGCATGGACAGCGCCTCCACTCAGCCCTACTTGCTCCCGGGAGCCCGCGGCGGCTCGCGACTCGGAGGAGGGAAGCTCGTTGACGGAGCCTTCGCCGACGCCTTTACGGGCGAGGACGATGTTCCACTGAACATCACGGCCGCCCTCCAAGCGAGAAACAAAGAGATCACTGAAGACACACAGAAAGCCCTCGTCGCAGAGAAAGCCGCTGTGATTGCGAAAGAGAGCTTCGATCTTGCGCCGGTTGAGATTTTCAGCCGTCGCACGATGGTGAATATCAACGAGGATGAAGCCCCCATTCCAGCGATCACTCCCCTACTTTCATCCCTCGCCGATGGCGCTGCGGCCTGCGTGTTGAGTCATGAAGGAGACGGCATCGAGTTTTTGGGTTGGTCCCGGGCTGGGGTTTATGCCAACCACACCCCCCTCGCGCCGATTGAGGCGGTGAGAGTTTTGCTAAAAAAACTTGGTCGAAACGCATCGGAGATCGATTGTCTAGAAATCGATGAGAGCCTTGGGCTTGCTTCCTTGGTCGCTGAAAAAGAACTAGAATTACCCCGCGCCAAGATCAATCCTTATGGTGGAAGCCTCACCCGGGGTTATCCCGGCGCGGCATGCAGCGGCATCGCTCTCTACAACTTGAACCGCTTCCTTCGTATCAATGGCGGTTTTGGAATCGTCAGTTATGGCACCGGAGCGGGCAGCGCCATCGCGCTAGCTTTTTCATTCGATAAGTGAAATATCCACAAAAGTTTTATAACCTCTTGCGCTGCAGTCAAATATTGAAAGTTCGAGTGTTAGAACACAGGAGTCTGTGATGAAGTTGAATATTGGTATGTCTCTCGTCTTGATTGGAGCATGCCTCGCATCGGCATGCACCGATAACAGTAACAAGGATTCGGCCTGGAAAGAGGTCGCATTCGTCGCTGGAGATGGCGTCTTCAACGACAAGTTCATCGAGATTGGGGGCGAAGCGACCAAGGGCGCCTACATCATCACTCCTTATGTCAACGACGTGACCGACAAAGGCATCAAGGCCTTCTCTGATAACTTCGCCGCGAAGTTCAAAGGAGAGCCCGACGCCTGGGCTGCTCTGACTTACGACGCTGTCGGAACCTTCGCTCAAGTCATCGCAAAGGTCGGCACCGATCGCCAAAAGATCCGTGACGGCCTCGCCGCCATGAACACAAAAGAAACCGGCTACAGCGGAGTCACAGGAATCACATACTTCGACCAAAACGGCGACTGTGTGAAGCCCGCGATCGTCGCAACCACCAAAGACGGCAAGTTCACGAAAGCCGACGTCCAAATGGGGACTGGCGCTGGCGCCGGCGTTGTCGCCGCTGTCAAAGAAGGTAAGAAGCCAACTGGAGAGCCCATTGTGATCGGCGTCGCCGGACCTTTCACCGGACAAAACCAAGCCTTCGGTGACATGATTCGCAAAGGCGCGGAGCTCAAGATCGAAGAGATCAACAAAGCTGGTGGAATCAACGGTCGCCCTCTCCAAGCGAAATGGGGAGACGACGAAGGAGTCAACGGTAAGGCTGTGAACGTCTCCAAAGACCTCGCCTCCGATCCAAAAGTCGTCGCGGTTGTCGGCCACTTCAACTCAACTTGTTCGTTGGCCGCCAAGCCAGAGTACACCCGTAAAAAGATCCCCATGCTTTCACCGGGATCAACAAACGTCAAGGTTTGCGAAGGATCAGACTATGCCTTCCGTAATCTCTATCGTGACGATTTCCAGGGTCAACTCATCGCCAAGTTCCTCAAAGAGAAGCTTAAGAAGACGAAGGTCGTCGTGTTCTACGACAACGACGACTACGGTAAAGGCCTCAAGAAGTATTTCGTGAAAGAAGCGAAGAAGCTCGGCCTCGAAGTCTTGGAAGAGATTCCTTACAACCGCGCAGAAACAAACGACTTTAAGCCTCTTGTCACCAAAGCTAAGTATAAGAATCCTGATGCGATCTTCGTCGCGGGTCTTTACGAGCAAGCCGCAATTATTGCAAAGGCTGCCCGCAACTCAGGCATGCAGAAGTAATTGCCGAGTTCCAATAGAGAGAAGACCTTCGCAGCTCAGGATGACTGAGCCCTCGGAAGTCTTCTTTCCTCAAGTCTTGCTGGGGCGAACGATCGCTCCATTCCAACGATCGCTCTGAAACTGAAGGACTCCTGGCGGAGCACGGTATGTTTTGATGTGGGAGATACTCGAACAAATCTACAACGGCCTTAACACGGGCATTTTGTATGGTCTTGTGGCTATTGGCTACACCATGGTTTACGGGATTATCAAGCTCATCAACTTCGCCCATGGCGAAGTCTGTATGCTCGGAATCATGATCACCTTTTCCCTGATGAGCGCCTTCGCCGGTGTGGATTCTGCGGTGATACAAACCTTGCTGTTCACGGCCTTTGTCCTCATCGCTGCAGTATTAGACGGCACCCTGGGAATCGGCTTGGACCTCGTGGCTTACAAACCCTTGCGTCATGCCTCCCGACTGTCCGCGCTTATCACGGCGATCGGCATGTCCTTGTTGCTTCAGAACCTCGCGGTGCTTATCTGGGATCCGTCCCCGAAAAAACTGATCTATCCGAACTGGGTTCACGATCCAATCTTTGTGATCGGCTCCATTCGCGTTCAATACTTCGCCCTCTTCATCTGGGTGGGGACTTTGCTAAGCATGGTTTGCCTCTACCTCTTAGTTATGAAGACCAAGCTTGGAACGGCTATGCGCGCTTGCTCTCAAAACTCAACGGCTGCAGCCCTTATGGGTGTTCGTTTGGATCGCGTCGTTGGGCTCACCTTCTTTATCGGCTCGCTCTTCGCCGCCTTCGCCGGCATCGCTGTGGCGATTAACAAAGAAGGGAGCTTCGACTACCAGATCGGCCTCTACATCGGGCTCGTTGCTTTCGCCGCGGCGGTTCTTGGAGGCATCGGTAACATCCCTGGAGCCATGTTGGGGGGAGTGGTTATTGGTGTGGCTGAAGCCTTGGCAGCAGGATTCTTGAACAAGATTCCTCACCCGGCACGACTGCTCTCGGAAGAACACTCCAACCTCAACGTGAACGGGGGATACACCCAAGGGATTGCCTTTCTCGTGCTCATTTTAATTCTCATATTCCGACCTCAAGGGCTCCTAGGTTCGAAGGGCGGTGACCGCGCATGAGTGCTGGTAAAAAAGGGCTTTTCAAAAACGAAAAGCAATTCTTCTTCGCCTTCATTGGCTTGCTCTTCCTCATTCCATTCCTGTCCACCTTCATCATTGGTGGAGCCCTCGGATCGAAGATCATCCTCGGTGTTTCCTTTTGCCTCGTCTATTTGATCGCCGCTCAATCGCTGAATTTACAGGTTGGCTACACCGGACTGTTAAACCTCGGCGCTGTTGCATTCGTGGGTATTGGTGGCTACACCGCAGGAATCATGCTCGCCGTCCCCTCAGGACATAAAGACTCGATCCGATCCCATGTCGTTCACAGGGAATCGAAGGTCCTCGTCACCGGCAGCATCGACAAGAGCATCCTGATATGGAACTACGCTGACGGGACGAAGATCGATCAACTCTACGGCCATGAATCAGACGTCAATGACCTCGCGATCTCGTCTGACGGAAAGGTCCTCCTCTCCGTCGGAGAAGACAAGCAATTGATTGTCTGGGACATCTTAAATGGCAAGCGACTCCACAAATTTGGAGGCCAGGACGGATTTAAGGACGCCAACAAAGACGACCTTGTTGAATGCGCCGAGCTCAGTGCAGTCGTCTTTAGCAAAGACGAGAAAACCTGCTATGTCGGAGATATCGACGGCTATATATTCCGCGTCGACCTTGAAAAAGGAAGTACCGACAAGAAGCTTGTTGGACACAACGGCGCCGTAAGGTCCCTCTCCATATCCAAAGATGGAGGCACACTGATCTCGGCCTCAGAAGACGGTCGAGTCCTCCTTTGGAAAACCGACTCCAAAGCAAACAAGGCCGACCGCGAGCTTGCCGCAGACGCAACCGAAGGCAGCAAAGCCTTTATCGCGAAGTTTTCTGGTGATGAGACGAAGGTACTCGTCGGCTACGAAGATCGAAAAGCCCGGCTATGGGACTTAAAGTCAGGCAAGATTATCGCCTCCTTTGGAAGTCATGACGGTGCGATTGATGACGTCGCGTTTAGCCCCGACCAGAGCAAGATCATCCTTGCCAGTCGAGACAAGACTCTCTCCCTCCATGACCTGAAGACGCGGAAACAGATCTCAACCTTTGAAGGTCACCTTGGCGCCGTTCGGTCCGTCGACTTCACCGCTGACGGGAAAAGCCTGATCACCAGCTCGAACGATAAGACCTCTCGGACTTGGAGTCTCGAGTCTGGGGCTGTCGAGAACCTGCTCCCAATCACACCGTGGCGCTTGGTTTCCTTTTACAAGAAGCTCATGCCCAAGTTTGAAGGTCACAGCCGCTGGGTCTTCTTCTTCCTCGATCCGCACTTCCTCGCATACATGACCGCTGTTCCGTTTTGCCTCATCATGGCCTGCCTCATGGGATTGCTCATTGGCGTGCCAACCTTGAGGTTGAGGGGCGACTACTTCGCGATTGTGACCTTAGGTTTCGCCCAGATCTTCCAGCTCATGGCGAAGAACGAAGAGTGGATCACCTATGGTCCGTCAGGAATCAAGAACCTGCCGGTGGTTGTTTCCTTCGCCACGGGAGAAAACGCCATACCGTTCTTTGCCGAAACCGGGGACTACTTCCTTGGTTTGTTGTTCTTTGTTGTGTCTCTCTTCGTCATGCTCCGAGTCCGCGATTCCCGTATGGGGCGAGCCTTCATGGCTATCCGCGACGATGAATTGGCCGCCCAAAGTAATGGAATTCACCTCGCTGAATACAAGATTTACAGCTTCCTGATTTCCGCAGCTCTGGCGTCTCTAGCGGGGGTTGTGATTGTCGCGAGGAACAAGTTTATTGGTCCTCAAGACCTGCTCTTTTGGGAATCAGTGCTCTACCTCTGCTGCATTGTTCTCGGGGGTCTTGGCTCGGTGCGAGGCGCGCTGATCGGCGGCTTGATCATTGGT
>JARGOJ010000143.1:0-6008 GCA_029210225.1 Planctomycetota bacterium | reverse complement strand
CGAGATCATGCGACAAGTAATCGACTCACTCCCAGGGGAGTGGGGGATCCCTGCTCAACTCCGTTATATCCTCTTCGCGGTCATCTTGATCTGCGTCATGCGCTTCAAGCCCGACGGAATGCACCCCGCGGCGCGAGAAGAAGAGGAACGTGGCGATTTGGAATCGGAGCGTCACCTCGACGTCGCCCCAACCCTCTTCAAGATAGGAGGCAACAATGACTCCGCTGCTTGATGTCAAAGGACTCACGAAGCACTTTGGCGGCGTCAAAGCCGTCCAAGGCGTCGATTTGACCGTTGAAAAAGGGTCTATCACAGCCCTGATCGGCCCAAACGGCGCCGGTAAGACAACCTGCTTCAATATGATCACCGGGCTCTACGAACCAACCGCTGGGGAAATCACCTTCAACGGTAAGGATCCAGGAAGCTTGTCCGGCCTAAGGCCCGACCTGATCGCCGCCAAGAAAATCGGCCGCACCTTCCAGAACATTCGGATTTGTGGCTTCCAGACAGTGCTCCAAAACGTGAAGCTCGGTTTCCACGCTCGAACCCAGTCGGGTTTCTTCGATGCGCTCTTTCACACAAAGAAATTTCGTGATGAAGAAGCCGCTGTCACCGCTTCGGCGAGGAAGTGCCTGGAGTTCTCTGGTCTCAACACCAAGAACGACCCGAAGTACGAAACGACCCTCGCGGACAACCTCCCCTACGGCGATAAGCGTCGTCTTGAGATCGCTCGCGCCCTCGCCTGCCAGCCCGAGTTTCTCCTCTTGGATGAACCCGCCGCCGGTATGAACCCTCGGGAGACCATTCTCCTCGTCGACCTGATTAACAAGATCAGAGATCACGGCGTCACCGTGCTGCTGATTGAGCACGATATGAAACTCGTCATGCAGCTGTCCGACAAGATTGTTGTTCTTGACCACGGGGAGAAAATTGCCGAAGGCACCCCAGAGCAAGTAAAGAACGACAAGAAGGTCATCGAGGCCTACCTGGGCGCGGAGGATGAACTTGGATAATAACGATACAAGCAAGGCGGAGCAGGGTGAGGTGGAGCCCAGCAAAAGCCAGCCAAGCGAAGAATCTAAAACGGTGGAAGAGTCACAGCCAGCGCCTGACAAGGCCATCGCTAGCGAAGACAACTATGTCGTCTTCAAGGGCGTCAAAACTGGCTACGGGCAAATGGAAGTGCTCCATGGCATCGACCTCACCGTCAAAAAAGGCGAGATCGTCAGCCTCATTGGAGCCAATGGCGCCGGGAAATCCACGACCCTCATGACCCTCTCGGGCGTCAACCGGGTTTGGGACGGCGAGATCATTTTCGATGGCGAGTCCCTTAACAATCTTCAGCCTCATGAGATCGTCGCCCGAGGTATTTGCCATGTCCCCGAAGGTCGGCAAATCTTCCCGGATCTGACCGTCCGTGAGAACCTGCAGATGGGCGCCTTCCTACGCAATGACAAAGACGAGATTCAAGCCGACCTCGAAAAGTGCTTCAAGCTCTTCCCGATTCTTGACGAGCGTTCAACACAGCTTGGAGGAACGCTATCAGGGGGTGAGCAGCAAATGCTCGCGATCGCTCGGGCGCTTATGGCTCGTCCCAATGTCTTGCTCTTAGATGAACCCAGCCTCGGCCTCGCCCCTTTTATCATTCAGCAAATCTTTGCCATCGTGAAGGACCTGAACGCACAGGGCACCACCGTCTTTATCGTTGAGCAAAACGCTAAGGCCGCGCTCCGACTCTCCCACCGTGGCTACGTCATGGAGACCGGCAAAATTGTTCTTAGCGGTAAGGCCGAGAAGCTCATTGAAGATCCCCGAGTGCGGGAAGCCTTCCTGGGAGAATGATGAGCCCGTCCCTCAGTAAAAAACACCAAAAGCTCGTCGATGGTATCCAGGCCGGCAAGAAGAGAAGTATTGCCCGAGCCATCACCATCGTGGAGAACGATGAGGAAACCGCTGCGGCGCTCATAGAGGCTCTCTACGGCTTTTCCGGCAAAGCATTCGTCCTGGGAATCACCGGACCACCGGGAGCCGGGAAATCGACCCTGGTCGCCTCGACCGTAAGGGAGTTTCGGGCTCAAGGAAAAACAGTCGCGGTCATCGCGGTCGATCCGACCAGTCCATACTCTGGCGGGGCCCTACTCGGGGACAGAGTCCGCATGGATCGAGTGGCGGCGGACGATGGCGTCTTTATCCGATCGATGGCCACCCGAGGCAACCTCGGAGGGCTCTCAAGGAAGACTGTCGATGCGGCCATAGTCCTCGATTCTGCGGGCTATGACATTGTGATCATTGAGACTGTCGGTGTCGGACAAAGCGAAGTCGAGATCGCTTCAACGGCCGATACAACGGTCGTCGTTCTCTCTCCTGAAGCTGGAGATGGAATTCAGGCTATGAAGGCTGGCCTCATGGAGGTCGCCGATGTCTTCTGCGTGAACAAATCCGACAGAGATGGAGCAGACAGGCTGGTTCGAGAGATCCAGAACGCGGTCATGTTACCGAGCAACCAAAAAGAAGAGAGCTCTTGGTATCCCACGGTTATCAAGACTCAGGCTCGCGCTGGAGATGGTGTTCAAGAGCTGATCGCCGCCGTGAAAAGCCACGAAGCCTTCCAACGGGAAGCGGGTCGCTTTGAGAGCGAACGTGTTCGAAACACCCGCCTTCGAATCGGCCGAATCGCCCGAGACACCTTGACTGACCGTCTGAGTACGGGGCATCAACAGCTCTTAGACCAGCTCGCCGAAGAGGTCGTCGCTCGCAAGAAAACGCCGTACTCCGCCGCCACGGAGCTGATTGAACAATACCTCAGGAACGCCCACAAGGCTGATTGAGAGCCATCATGGTTCGAGGATTTGATCGTCACCAAGAACGCCAATCAAGCATCCAAATCCTTGGAAAAACGCTGAGCAAGAACGCCCGCTTTCAGTGTGAATGGTGCGATGGCAAGGACGAGCTGCGGCCCTACGATACCCAGCGCAAGAAAGAGCCCACTCTAGATACCTTGCTCTTTCTCTGTGAGGACTGCCGAAACATCGCAAGCGGAGGCAAGTTCGAGGTGAACTCCCTAAGAAATCGCTTAAACGGGCTTTGGAGTGAGCGGAACATCGTCAAAGAGACCCTCGCGGTCATTCTCGTCGAGAGCAAAGCGTTGTGGGCCATTGAGGCCGTCGAAAACACCTACTTCGAAGGTGATTTTCAGCCCTAAGGCTGTCTCAGCCGCGCAGATAATAAGCCACAAAGATGAGAATCGCCAAAGTCAGCAAGGCCAAGACGATCTTGTTTGGCGGCGTTCCTAAAGACCGCTCAAAAACAACCGAAGCAAACTCTTCCATGCCCGTTCGTCGACTCGCCTCGTTCTGAATCGCTGAGTCGATAAGCTCGACGAGCCAAGCCGGAGCCTCATTTGCTTCGGAGTTCAACTCCAGCGCCAGATGCTTGCGAATAGTTTCCGGGCTCTCATCAACCCAGCTCGCTGGACTCATGGGAGAGTGCCGGGCGACGATAAACAGCGACGCAGCGAGGGCCCAAACGTCCGTTTTGGCGGTCACTGGCCCGCTGATGTCAGGGCTTTTCTGCTCGGGGCTTGGGAAAAACGCAGCCTTGTCAAATGTCTGGGAGGATGCACCTGGTCCCTTGAACAGCAAAAAATCAGTGAGCACGGCACGTTGACTGCTCTTCTCGATGATTATGTTCGAGGGTTTGATGTTTCCATGAATCAGGCCGCTTCTGTGACAGTAAACGAGAGCCTCAGAAACGGAAGCAAAGACGCTGAGAAGCTCTCTGAATTGACTCAGGCCGACCCGCCTATCAGGATCTTGGAGGACCCATTCGGAGAGCGAACAACCGTCAATGTATTCCCTCACGAGAAACGCCCAGGGACCAACTTTGCTGTATCGGAATATCTTCGCCTTGGAGATGTGGGTCAACTGCATTTGAAAGCGAGCTTCCTGGGCGCTCTCTTCCCAATCTTGATCGGACAAAGTCTTAGCAAAGACCTTGATGCAGACGAGGCGCTTTTTGAGCTTATCTTTCGCCAAAAAAGCGGACGCATTGGGGCCACGGCTCAGCTCTTTTTCAAGAGTGTAGTCGGAGAGTTCAGACTGTTTTTGTAACCACTCTAAGAGGGCCGGGGCGTCGGAGAAATCGGGGATCATAATTCAACGCTTTCGGCGCAGCCGTGGGATGCTGATACAAGCTCGAAAGCCAACGCTTCGCGCTCGATCTGCGGCCCCAATTGGGCGACGAGTGGCAATGTGCAACTTCTCTTTGGTATCCCAGGTGGAATGTCCACGAATAACATGCTTGTCTGTGTTCTCCAGATACCGAGGACCGCCCCCTGGGGGAATCTTCTTGAGATTGGGAATCCAGTTATCTTCGCAAAGCTCCCAGACGTGGCCGAGTACATCGGACAGACCAAAAGCATTCCACGCCGTTCTATGCTCTGTGGTCCTCTTGAGTCGAGGATTCTTGTGAGTACGGACATGGCAATACTTGGGATTATAACGATCTCCCCAGAAATAGCGCCCCCGAGTTCCAGCTCTCGCCGCGTACTCCCATTCGGCTTCACTGGGAAGTCGAAATCCGTCTCCAACCGATGCCAACCATAGCTTCGCATCATTAAATGAGACGTTGTGTATGGGAAAAAGGGGGTCCTTTTGCTCTCGTTTATCGACCCCTCGATAGCGATCGAACTCCTCCTGGGTGACTGGGAAATAGGTCAGTAGAAAGGGGGCCAGATGGACCATCGATTCCGGGCTGGTCCGGGGAAACTTTGCGTCTCCCATCACAAAGCGCCCTCCGGGAATAAGACGGAACTTCATGTTCGAGGGGATATGCAAGAAGGACCCGACGCGATGCTGCACTGCTCCACAGATCGCTGTTTTGCCTCCGAGGACCTTGAAGTTCTTCCCCAGTAACACCGAAACCTGCTTGATCACCGTATTCTGGGTGCCCTTACTCGACTGATTCCAACGCTCTCGGTTGTAAAGGAGGCTAATCAGTGAGGGGGTCTCTAACTTGGTGAAGTCGAAACTTCGTCCATAGTCACTGTCCTTCGTGGTCGGAAATCCCGGGACTGAGAAGACGAAACGAACTCCTACGCTCCGCGAACGCCCCTGCTGAATCATTGGTTTCCGGCTCATAACCGTCGCCCGCTCGGCCTCATGCTTAAAGCTTCCTCCTCTTATCAGTCGAAAGGGCCAACCTTTGTGAATATGACCATCAGGGAGCGCCACAGTGATCGGATCGGCGACAAACTCCGAGAGGTTACCGGCGATATCGACGAGACCAAAGCCGTTTTCATAGCCGCGATGGTCCTTCCCTTCATGGACATCCTTGGCGTTCGTCCTGTCCCAAAAGTAACGGTGATCCGGGCGCTCACCCCAAAAATAAGTCGCACCGTTGCCTCCTCGATAGGCCCACATCCATTCAGTTTCAGAGGGAATTCTTAGCGAATAGGCTGCTCCCCATTCCTTCGCCGAGATCCATGAGATACCCGTCATCGGTTTCCCAGGGTGGCGACCCATCCGGCTATCCAGTCCTTTCACCGTCCCTTTATCCCATTCTTCCTGGGTCAGCTCCGCCTGCCCAATGAGAAACGGCGAGACCTTCGCTGAGACTGTCTTTCCTTGCATCTTTAGAGTGAATTCACCCCCAGGGACAAGGTGCATGATCACGTCGGTTTGAAGATGTTGAAACTGCCCAACTCGACTTCCGTAGCCGCCACACTGGAATGCCTTGAGACCAAGATAGCGAAAGCCATCCATGCGCTTGGCAAGGGCGACCATCAGTTTATTCTGATCGTTTTCATTCAATTGATTCCATTCATCCAGCGACGCCAGGGCATTTTTGGACAAAGGCTTATTGGAATCTGGCGCGGTGGGCAAGTTGACCTTCGGTCCTTTGTCCGATTTGGGATCAGTTTTAGACGGTTCTCCCGGGCCTTGACTTTGTTTCAATTTTTCGAGCTCGGCTTCGTGCTGCATGAAGACAAACAAAAAAGCGCCAAGAGT
>JARGOJ010000142.1:272-12979 GCA_029210225.1 Planctomycetota bacterium | reverse complement strand
CCGCAGGTCCCTAAAAACCAACGATACAAACCATTGAGAATCACCACCTTCTATACAGTGAGTGTCCGTCAGCTATCATTGTGCTCTTCATAGGTAAGGAGAAATCAATCCATGAAGCTTGTGCTCACCACTGTCGATGCCATTCCCGAGTGGCTCTACCCTGGATCTTTCAAGGACATTAAAACTCCACCGGCGGGCACTCTCCATTGGCGGCACTCCAGTTTAGACTCACTTCAAGCACTCTAGGAAGCGACCGGTCAAGTTGGAGAATCAGCATTTGTCCGACTTGGCGTCGATGCATGCGGCATTCCCCACAACGCGCCGAGCTTCGTTTCCGCCCTAGACCCTGATTTTACCAAGCTTCTTGCCGCCGTTCCGACTCACGAGCGCTGGAAGCTCGCCGAGAAATGGGGACATCTTATCCATGGTCAACGCCCAAATGCTGAGCTTACTCAACGGCTCAAGCGTCAATTGAAGGAACTCTGTGAGTTACTCGAACGGGCTGGCGTCGAGCAGTTTCTTATTGTTCTGCCGGGTTTTGTCTCATGAATGAACAATCATTTATTCCCGCGAAGCTTAGTGACAAGCTCTTCGATCAATTCGGCTGCGATTCCTCTGGCCTCTGCTTTTGAGAAGTTGCCTCTCCGACTTGCCTTGGATTCTTTCCCTGAGTGTTTATCGCGAACTGAAACACCGACATAGGACCTGACACCAGAAAAGACTCCCTTGCCAACATCCACCATGTAGTCAAATTGATCCTGAGCGTTCAATCGTTCTAAGACAGCCTCAATCGGATCTTTATATCTCTTACTACGAGCTGTCCGCTTTTTCGCCTTTTCTCCCATAACCCCGACTAACCTTCTCCCTGATTGCTTTCTAAGGCCCTCCGTTTTGAGGACTCTTCATAAAGCCTGCGTTCAAGGTATTCAATTCGAGCATTGGCATCTTTCAGGGGCACCAGGATTTTGGGTAGATGCTTACGACAGCGAGCTATGAAGAAAGCGTCATTCTCGGGCTCTTGCGAGACGATCCGGGCTACATCTTCAAAGACCGGCTCAACCTCTAAGGTCAACAATTCGCGAACAACAGACCAGCCATTCGTTTCTAAATCTTGCGAAATGTGCAATTTCCCCTCGGAGCATCTCTCCATATCACGCTCAAGCTTGGAAATTGCCTGTTCTAAATCATCGTCGCTGGACACTGCCACCTCATATCGATCGTTCCAGTCTCCGCAAAATACTCTCAGGGTTTTCGCGCTCGTGGGCGATTACATAGACCACAGTCTCTGTTTCCCTTACTTTGTAGAAGATATAGCAGGGCAAAGATTCCAAGCGAAAACGACGAATATCCCCTGCGTAAAATGACCCTCGTTCAGGAAATCGTCGTATTTTGTCCAAGCCTCCCGCAAGCTCCTCTTCCAAGGAATGCGCGAGTTCGAGGTCGATTTCATAGAAAAACACGTCGAGCTTGTCTGCATCGAGAAAGGCTGCCTCCTCAATTCCTAGCGGATTGCTGCTTTCTTGCAAGATTTTTCTCCCGCAGGTGATTAATGAGCTCTTCAGGGCTTTTCGATCCGCTGCGCCCCTCTAGATAGGCTTTTTCACGCGCCTTCACGACTTTGACAATCGCAGCTTTGTGAGCGTCTCCGGACAGAGGCTCTATACTCTCCAAAAGAGCTGCAGCCATTCTTTGCCTGGCCTCCAGAGGAAGGCTAAGAACTTCCTCCGTAAGTTGTTCTTCATTCATTTTCATAACTTCAAGTCTATCGAACATGGTCACTTTGCACAGCATTCATTTCTCTCAAGATGAAAAAAGCCCGCAGATTCTCACTGTGGCGAGGGTCTGCGGGCATTTAAGTTCTTCTATGGTCGGCGTTAGAACTGTGGATTGACAATCCCTCTGGCCTTGGCGACGAGATCACGGAACTCGTCTTTATCCCGGTTGCTTGGGATTTGAGCACCGCGAAGACATGACCGCACCATTTCCACGGTCCACTCTGAAGCATGAGGCGACTGGCGGAGGATCTCCGCGAAGCCAACGACCGCCGCGCAGAACTAAAAGGAACCGCTGGCGGGGAGAGGAACAAAATTAAGACTTTGTGGCTGCTTTATGAGATTTTTTCGAAGGGGCTTTTGCAGTTCTAGAAGCCGTCTGAAATCATGATTGAAAAATGAGGAGATACCTTAGCCCATACCCACATCGATTGTATAGTCAAATTGATCCTGACCGTTCCATCGTTCTAAGACAGCATCAATTAAGTTTTTATTTCTCTTACTACGGGCCTTACGCTTCTTCGCCTTTTCTCCCATAACCCCCTTTACTTTTCTCTCCGGACGGAGACCCTATACTCTCGAAGAGAGCTGCAGCCATTCTTCGACCCTATTTTGTTTAACAAACAGGTCGTGACAAAGTTTTGAGGTCGCGCTTTTCTTTCGAGTCGCAAAGCGCTAGCCTACTAAATGGAAGGGAGTGATTGTTAGTGGTTGTTGGCGAGGTCTTGAAGGGCCTGTGGAGTCGACCAAACGCAGTGCATATGAATATTCGCGAGGATTGGGCGGCTTCAGAGGCTCTTCAAGAGACGTCATAAGACCGCTAAGAATCGCTCCCTTCCATTTAGGCCTTCAAGTTAACGGAGTCACTCACCAAAGCCACGGAATAAAGCCATGACAAGCGAAAGCACCTGCCCCTGCGGCTCCCCCAAATACAGCGAATGCTGCCAGCCCTGCCTCGACGGTCAAGCTCACGCTAAAAGCCCTGAGGCCCTCATGCGCTCTCGCTACTCCGCCTACATCGAGCTTCGTCCACAATACCTCTATGATAGCCGACACAGCTCCACCCGGAACAAAAGAACCGTCCAAGAGCTTGAGGAAAACTGTAAAGCCATCAGCTTTCAATCCCTCACTATCCTTGAAGCTCCCTTGCCTGAAGAGGATGAGAAGGAAGCCTTCGTTGAGTTTCGCGCTGTCTTCAAAAAGAATGAAGAATGGGGCTACACCCAAGAAAAATCTCGCTTCTTTAAGGAAGACGGTCAATGGTTCTTCGTTGACAGTCAATTTAATGACCCCCAGCTCAAGCCAGAAGACCCCTGCTGGTGTCCCGAGGGCCAAAGCTTCGGCCAATGCCACGGCCGAGACAAGTAAATCGACAGCCTTTCACAATTAAAAAAGAGAAGCCTTCCTCATCAGGAAAGGCTCCTCTCACATAACCGCGCCGTCTTCTATTGCCTTGGACCTTAGGAACGCTGTCCTAAAAGCTCCCGGGCCTTGGCGACGAGATCACGGAACTCGTCTTTATCACGATTACTTGGAATCTGAGCACCCTGCAAGCATGACTGCACCATTTCCAAGGTCCATTCCGAAGCATGGGGCGACTGACGGAGGATCTCGGCGAAGCCAACAACTGCCGCGCAGAATTTGAAGGACCCGCTGGCCGCGTCAAAGCTCTTGATATCAGGATCTAATTGAGCTTCCATCTCCGTCGACTTGTCTCCATCAGGCTGCTTATAACGCAGACGAATCTTCGCCAGGTCTTTCTTAGGATCTCCCAGGGTCACTTCATAAACCGCCGTTACTCGATGGCCCGCGCCGATCTCTCCAGCGTCGACCTTGTCGTCGGTGAAGTCTTCATTCTTTAGATCGCGGTTTTCATAGCCAATGAGGCGATAGCTCTTCACTCCCTCACCAAACTCAACCTGGATCTTTACGTCTTTAGCGATGACCTGCAAGGTGCCTGCGGCCTCTTCCTGGAAGACACGGCGCGCTTGGGAATCGGAGTCGATGTAGTAACAGTTGCCGTTTCCTTTGTCTGCCAATTGCTCCATCATGACGTCTTTATAATTGCCCATTCCAAATCCAATGGTGCTCAAGGTCACGCCCTTTTCGCGCTGCGCTTCAATGGACTTCAAGATCTCTGAGTGCCCCGTGTTCCCAACGTTTGCATCACCGTCAGAACAAACAATCACGCGGCTGATCGCGCCCCGCTGAGTATTCTGGGCGGCCAATTTGTACGCCAGCTCCAAGCCCGAGCCCATAGCTGTCGAGCCTCCTGCTGACAAGTTTTCAATGGCCTCGTGAATGTCTCCTTTTTGATCCATCCCCGTAGGTCCGAGAATCTTCGCAACTCGCCCAGCATAAGTGCAAAGGGCCACTGAATCTCCTTCGCGGAGGGTGCCGAGTAACATGCGCAGGCTTCGCTTTACCAAACCTAATTTGTCTGGGCTGTGCATCGATCCAGAGACGTCGACGAGGAAGACCAGGCAAACGGGCTTTCGCTCTTCAGCCCTGATTTTCTTGCCTTGCACACCAATCCTCAGGAAGTGTTTGCCCTGAGAATAAGGGCTCTCAACAATCTCTGATTGAACGGCGAAGGGCAAATCGTCGGTCGGACCTTGATATCCATAGTCGAAATAATTGAGGAACTCTTCGGGGCGTACCGCAAATTTGGGTATTCTCCGGCCTTCTCGCAGCATTCTGCGAACTATTGAGTAACTCGCGGTATCCACGTCAATTGAAAAGGTGGACAGTGGCTCGTCCCGAACGTCCTTTACGATTCTTGTTTGTGTGGGGGTGTAGCTCTCTGATCCCTGAGTCCGGGTCGACGCGATATCTCCCGATACACCGCCGTTCATTTGAATGGAACCTGACCGAGAGCGGGCACCCATCTCGGCGCCGAGGGGCACGGGCCCCCGGTCTATAGAGGTGCAGGCGGTCGCAAGTAGAGAGCCGAGACAGAGGAAGGTGCCTGCCTTAAGCGTGTTCGAAATCATTAGAGACCCTTTCAAAGTTGGAGAGAACGTTGCTGTTCCCAATCCAGACCCCGAAAAAGCCTCTCGTCTTCAATTTCTAGGAATATTTTTTTACTGGCCGCGTTTGAAGCCGCTCTTCATACCAGTACTGACCTTCTTCTTGCCGGTCTTATTCTTCATAGCGGCGGCGCTGACCACGTCGAAGAAGGTCCCGCTTCCATCGCTTCCCATAGACACGGGGAGCACGCCATCCCACTTCTCAATAGAGCGAAGCATAAGAATTTTCTCGTCGATTGTCTCTCTGAGGAGCTTTTGGGCTTCGGATTCGGCTCGAGCGATGGCGAGGCGCGCTTTCGCTTCACCGTCGGCCTTGGCTTCCACTTGAGTCGCTTCAATCTTAATGCGATCCAGATCGTTCTTGGCTCTGAGGGCGGCCTGCTCAGCGACCTGCTTCTCTTCAATAGCGCGATTGAACTCACGAGAAAAGCTGAAGTCAACGATGGAGAACTCATTCACGATGATGTTGTTCTTTTTGAGGCGCTCTTTGATGCTCTTGTAGATGCTGCTCTTGACCTCCGGACGCTTGGTAATCAGTTGCTCGGCGGTGTATTGCGCGGTCGCGGACTTCACCGATTCCTGAATCGTGGGGGCGATGATTGTCTCTTGGTATTCCTTGCCGAGGTTTTGGAAGATGATGTTGGCTTTGCTTGGGTCCAATTGGAAGTTGAGGGCCACCTTCGAGGTCACGATTTGAAGGTCTTTCGAGGACGCAGAAGCCCCCGCTTCAATTTTTTGAATTCTTGTATTGAGGGACATGACCTTTGTGCGAAAAGGCATGACCATGTGCAAACCTTCAGGGAGCATTTCGTCCTGGACCGCGCCAAAGTGAGTCACCACACCGACAAAACCAGGCTCCACAATCGTGAAGGTATTGAAGACCAGAAGAAGAAGCGAGAATGTCCCGCCGATTCCAAGGGCCACGAAAATGTTTGGCTTCTTTCGATTACTCATAGTTCAACTCCCAAAAGTACACGGTTCTCCGAAAATGAACGTATTCACCCAATGTTGACCACAAAAGTTCATGTTTGGAATTTGAGATTTGGCGAAAAGACAACGCTCTGAACTTGTTTTCGTGTGTATTTCGCCAAGTGTCGGGTGTTTGACGCGTCACCTAAGTTATGGATCTAAGGCTGGAAGATAAAGTTTTTTCTTTTTTCCAACACCTCCAACGCTCTCCCGTCTTTCCTTCCGCGTCGAGACCCCTACAATGTCGCCGAATGAATGTTAAGAACTGCTCAAAGACGGCGAGAAAGGTCCTCTGCTATGAAGGGCTACACCCGAGTCAAAAAACTCTCCACGTTTCGCAAGATCGCGCTCTCGTTTTGGGACAAACCCACAACCGGTCTCATTTATGGTCACTACCATGCCGACGCGACTAAGGCCCTGCAATACCTCGAAAAGATCGAGAAGGAAACGGGGGTGAAGGCGTCTGTCGGCGTTCTCGCCGGCCGCGCCATGGCTCTCGCCTTCGATGAAACTCCAGCCTTCAATAGTAAGATCATCTGGAGAGGCATTTATCAGAAGGACACCGTCGACGTTTATTACCAGGTTGACATTGATGATGGTGGCGACCTGGCCGGTGTTGTGGTTCGTGACACTCAAACGAAGACCCCTGCAGAAATCGCCACGGAGCTGAGAAGCAAAGCGAAGAAGCTCCGTACCGGTGGTGATGAGCAATACGAGAAGAGTCAGAAGGGCCTGCTAGGTAAAATGCCCCCCCTGCTCATTCGCTGGTTGATGAGGCTCCTGATTTTCCTTCAGTACAACCTCGGTTTCGACCTCTCAAAGTTCGGCGCCAAGCCCGATCCTTTCGGAACCCTCATGGTCTCCAACGTTGGTCCCTTCGAGATCGACGTCGCCTACGCCCCCCTCGCCACCCCGACTCGCATCCCCTGCGTCTTTTTGGTCGGAGGAGTGACAGAGAAGCCAATGGTGGTGGGGAATGAGATCAAAATCTGTGAATCAGTCACCATGAGCGCCACCTTCGACCACCGTTACGGCGACGGCAATCAAATCGGGCGCATTAATCGACGCCTTCGCGACTATATGCACGACCCCGAACGCACCGAAAAGTCTCTCGCCGAAGGCAAGGGCTTGCCGAGAACCTTGACTCGCCTTCAACGCAAAGCAAACGCTATTGCAGAAGCGGAAGGCGCCATTCAGGCAAGCCCGACAGCTGCGAACGACGAGGCTCAAGCTAAGCCAGCGCAGGCAGAGAGTCCTAAAGAAGACCAGCAAGCCGCAACGGACAAAGCCAGCCCTGATAAGGCAGAGGCGAAGGACGACAAAGAGAGCGAGAGTTCGGGCAGCGCTGAGAAGAACTAAGCTGTCCTACTTCTTCGCCTCATTGAGCTTCTCCAAGGCCGAACGCGCAGCTATGCGAACCCAGCCCTCACTGTCAGAGATACATTTTTCCACGGCGGCGATGGCCTTCGGGCTGTACTTTTCCAGGCGTTTTAACTCGTTGATGGCGTCCACACGAACCTGAGCCTCCTTGTGTTTGAGCAAGCCTAAGAGAATATCTAAAACGTCCTCGGAGGCTCCAGCGTAACGCCCCAGACACCCAATGAGACGGCGGCGATCTAAGCTGTCCCAATCTGTCATCGCTTGCTTGATACAAGGCAGAATCTCTTTGACCGGGACAGCCGCGATGGTCATGGCCGCCAACAATTCATTCCTAAGCTTGACCTTCTTCGTCTTCAGGAACAAGCCCGCGAAGAAGGGCGCCCTCTCCCCAGCGCCTTTGGAGATTTTTGCGTAGGCCTGAATGCCATTGAATTGAACCTTCTCTACTTTGTCTGAGAGAACTAGTTTTTGCAGTATTGGAAGAGCGGTCTTCGCCTTTGCCCCCTGTTTTTTAAGGGCCTGGCAAACAGCGATACGATTCTTGGCCACGGCATCAGAGAGAGCTTTGATCAATGCTGGAATCACATCTCCAGCGCGACTGTCCTTTGTGCCCAGGGACTTAGCAACATAGCCTCGAATGGCATCATCCGAATGATTCAATTGACCAATCAGTGCCTTTCGGAGGTCCTTAGAGTCCCCCTTGACGACCGCGAGCGCCTTCGCGCTGCCCCTCTGACGATATACATCGGAGTGTCCCAACAACTTTATGAGCGCTGGTATCGACTCGGGGCCAAGATTCCCAAGGCACTCGAAGGCCTGCCAACGAACCTGCGCGTCACGATCATTGGTGGCCGTCACAACTTCATTTAAGACCACTTTGGCACGGGGCCCTAAGTCAATTAATAGCTCCATAATTTTCAAACGGCGCGTGAAGGAAGAACTCTTTAATTCATTCCCAATGAGTATCACGGCCTTCGAATCGGCGCGACCAATTTGAATCAAGGTTTTTCCAATTAAACGCTGCATGGAGAGATCGAGGATCTTCAATTGCTCTAACAACAAGGGGACTATTGCGAGACCCTGCCTTGCCACTTCGAGAATAGCGTCCCGGTGAATGTATCGGCCTTTCACTTCCAAGCTGAGGTAAAGAGGCGCCAGTTTTGAGTGGAACTTCGTCACGCGCAAGCTGCCGACTTTCACGCCGAGCTGCGCTAAGGATTTCTTCACGCGTTTTTTCAATGTCGAGTCCTGCGTCGTCAAGAGCTTTTGGAGCGCGGGCACGCTCAGCGTCTTCTCGCCAATCGCTCCGAGCGCCTGCGCCAGGTGATACCGCATGTAACCATTGCTCTCTTTGGCGTCCAATAACTTAATGAGCAGCGGAACCGCGCTGATCGCCGCAGGCCCCATTCTCGCGAGAGCTTGCGCCGCGTTCTCTCGAACGTCCAAGTCCCCATCACTGAGCGCTTCAGTGAAACAAGCGACCAGGGACGCTTTGTCTTTTCGCTTTTCGTAGATGACCCCTAAGGCATAGACAGCCGAGCCCCTGACCTTCGGGTCTTTGTCTTTGCAGAGCGCTAGTATCTCAACTCCCGCCACCGCAGCCTTGCCTCCGAGCTTGGCGAGCCTTCGACAGGCGACCCGCTTATTCCCCGCCCCAGGATCCTTTAAGACGCTTCGCCATAATTGAAGCTGATCCTTTAGCTTGGGATTCAATCTATGGAAGATCTCAAAGACTTCCAAGCGCACTTCAGGGCTCTCATCTTTTTTCAGGGCTTCTATCTTGAGCATGTGGGCGCCAAGGTGAGGCGTCATGCGACACAAAGTACGAAGCACGAGGGCCTTGAGCTTTGCGTTCTCACGGTTTAACAGTGGAACTAACACCGGAACCAAAAGCTTACCCTGAGCCCCGTGATACGCCGCCGCCTGAACCAATATCAGACTGACCTGGTCATTTTCATCGCTCAGATTCTTAATGATCCATGGAATCACTAACTCAGGCTGTTTCCCCCGAAGGTAATGAAAGACCCCGACCAAACGAACACGAATTTTTGGGTCTTTGTGATCCAATGACGCAAGAATGACCTTCGCCGCCTTGGCATTATCAGCCCCAATAAAACCAAGGCTCGAAGCCACTCTTTGCGGATTCTTACATTGCGGACTCTTCGTTGCGGCGATAGCGTTCGAGCGTAATTTTGCTCGCGCCTTGTCTCTATCCGGCCAATGCCCTCGATCGAGGATATCAACCCATTTCTTTAATTCAGCCTCCGTCGCGGTGCTGTTACTCTTTGGCTCCTTAGAATCATCCTGCGCCCCAGCTGGTGACAGCGCGACAAGATATATCAGTCCAATACACACGACCGAGAGAGTCCGCGATGAGTTCATGATTCAATTCCCAAATAGAGCCAATATTGACATTTTATTTCCGCTGAATTCGTCCCAACGCAATCTCGGCACTGTTTTTTGAATAACTGTTAGGACTATTGAGTAGCCTTTCAATCTCCGGAATAGCCGCCTTCGCCTCAGGACCAATTTCTCCAAGCGCCCGTATCGCGGCCGTCACAACTTGGACATCTCTTTCGGAGAGCACCTTTATCAGCTCTGGAACCGCGTCTTTGGCTGCTGCTCCAAGACTTGAAATAGCGTTTATTGCGGTTTGCCTAGCATAGCGATTTTTAAGGTGAATCCCTTGAATATAAATCGGTAAGACTTGAGCAGGCTTTGCATCCATTATTTTAAGGGACGCTATGATTTCTTGCTTGGTTCCGGATTGCGCGTTTGGGTATTTCTTAATCAACTCATCAATAACGTTCGACTGACCTCGACCAATTCTTCCCAGGGCATACACCAGGCTCCTTTCAACCTTCGCATCATTTTCCGCTTTCAAGCGAGCCATCAGCTTCGGCAAGACAGGGATCGCTATTGTCCCAAGGCGACCGAGAGAATTGGCAGCGGTACTACGAACATCATCTAACGAGTCGCTAAGGGCCGCTTGCAAGAGATCGACTGCGGCGGGATCTTTCTTCGTCCCTAAAGATCGTAGCGCGGCCAGGCGAACCCATTTATCCGGGTCCTGAGCAGCTTTCCCAAGAGCTTGAATGACAAGCTTGGGGCTTTCTTTCGTGTCTTTTAATGCTCTCGCCGCCTCCCGACGATGCTCCACGTTTTTACCGTCCAAAAGCTCCATCAACGTCTTTGCACCCTCAGCGCCCATTCCTCTCAATGCAGAAACAGCAGCTCTACTGACACCAGCATCAGAATCCTCCAAGGTTTTTCTCACTGCGCTCAGAGCTGACTTTGCATGCAATCCAAGTTTCCCGATGACTGACAGAGTCTGACGCCGAACTCCTCGATCTTTCGATTCAAGCCCGTTTGCTAACACAGAAACGGCACTCGGGTCTCTCTTTGCAATGTCAAAGAGCGCCTGCACGACGACATCATGAAATTTGTAATTCGATCCCGACAGGGCAGCGACGAGCACTGGGACAATGGCCTTGCCTTGTTTCACAACGTCGGTCAAGGCTCTACGACGATCGAGATAACTCCTCTTCTTCAGACTCTCTAGCAGCGGCTTCAATTTCGGATCGAGTACCGTCTTCGGCTCACTAACTCCCAGTGATTGAAGCCCTCTCTTAGCAGCCCGCTGAACACTCTTATTGGAGTTCTTCAACGCCTCTTTGAGGGCGGGAATCGACAGAGTCTTTTCGCCAATCAAGCCGAGAGTGTATGCCGCTTCAGCTTCGAGAGATCCGTAACGCGTTTTTTCACTAAGGCATTGAATCAGATGGGGAACAGCAGGCTTCGCGATGGAACCCATTTTGCCCAACGAGGTGATCGCCGCGGTTCTCACCCAGTCGTCGCTATCACTGAGAATTTCAATAAAGACCTTCACATAGGCAGGATCACGGCCAGCAACGAGACTAAGGTTGCGGGTTGCCGTCGCTCGAATGCCCTTATCCGTGCTCTTCGTTAACTTCACGATTATGGGAATGGCCGTCTTTGCCTTGGGACCAAGGCGAGCAATAGCGCTCAGCGCGCAAAGTTGGACATTCCTATCCTTATCACCTAAAGCCTCAGTGAAGAGCTTCAGGTTCTTCACCGACCCCCTATCGAGCGAACTCACCGCTGAAATCGCCTCGGCCCGAACAAGGCCATCTTTGTCCGTCAAAAATGTCTCAAGAATTGGTAAGGCCTTCTTCGCGCTCCCACCAATCCGAGACAGAGACTGAATGGCATAACGCTTAACTCGCGGACTCTCTTTGTCATTCAACAACTTCACTAACGCAGGGACCGCTGCCTCCGCGTCCCCGTTAAAGCGACCAATAGCCCGCGCCGCCGCTTGCTTCAACGCAATGTCATCGCTCTCCAGGCATTTAATAAGGGAAGGCATGAATGTGCGCGCTCGCCTCGCGCCCATCAACTGAATGGCTAAAACCAACGTTTTCCGAGTCTTTGGGTTCTGCTCTTCGTCAATAGCCTTCACAATAAGTGGCAATGAATCCCCAACAAAACGACCAATCGCAGTGATCGCCTCAGAAATCTGCGGAGCATCTTTCAACTCCGCCGCCCCCAAAGCGGTGATCAATGGTGGAATCGCGGAAGCCCCCGCTTTCACAAGGACGCGAAGTCCCTGCTCGCGAATACTACGACTCGGGCTTTTCAAGGCATCTATCGCCGCCTCAAGCGTCTTCCCACTAGCCTTCTTGGCCAAGTCCTTCTTCGGAGCCTCTTGCCCATGAACTGAGGGCGCCACAAGCCCAAGGCTCAAGATGAGGACGGCGGTGGCGGAGTTTAAGCGCCAAGGTGAGCTTCTTCGCAAGTCTGATACCCCTCTCACAATTTTTCACAGAGACGCCCAGCTTAAGTACCAGGCTGACATAGCCATGATTGTATTTCCCGAGAACCGAAAAAGGCAAATTGCAATTCTTCTTCAACAGTGAGTTCTCACCAAGAATCGTAAGCGCCTAGACAGAGAAGGGAAAGAAGAGCGGAACCACAATCATGGTCAGCACAAAAATGAGGAATTGAAGGGGTAAGCCGAGCTTTAAATAGTCGACGAAGCGATAGCCCCCAGTGCTCATCACCAGTGTGTTGACCGGCGATGCCATCGGAGTGGCGAAGGCCGTTGAGGCCGCGAGAGCCACTGTCATCAAAAAGGCTTCTGGCTGAACACCGAGGCTTTGAGCTGTCTGAAACGCGACCGGGGCTAAAATCACACTGGTCGCTGTATTCGACATGAGCAAGCTCATCACAGAGGTCAAGAGAAACAATCCGGCCAGTACAAAGCCCGGTCCCCATGGACCAATAATGGTGACAAACTGCTCAACAATTAGATTCAGTCCCCCGGTTTTCTCAATCGCCTTCGCGGCGGGGAGCATCGCAGCGATCAGCACCAGGCTCTGCCAATTGATAGCGCTGTATGCCTGTCGAGAGCTGAGGCAGCCCGTCAGAATCATAAGAAGCGCCCCGAGGAAAACAGTGGCCACCAAAGGCAACCACCCGCCCACCATAAGGACCAGCATCCCCAACAAGATCGCCATGGCAAATGGCGCGTGACGTC
>JARGOJ010000142.1:0-262 GCA_029210225.1 Planctomycetota bacterium | reverse complement strand
GAGGCTCTTCAATGAGAACGATGTCTTGTCGGTGACGCCGCAATAAATTAATGGCCTTCCAAGTGCCTTGCACCAGCAAGCTATCGCCAAAGTTCAACGGCAACGCGGAGATATCACCCTCCAATGGCTTCCCTTGACGAAGAATACCTAGAACGTGGAGCCCTGTCTGGTCATGGAATCGATAGTCGACCAGGCTCTTACCGATCAGCTTTGAACGGGGCAAGATAAGCAGCTCAGCAATACCAAGAGCATCATTGAGCAA
>JARGOJ010001252.1 GCA_029210225.1 Planctomycetota bacterium | reverse complement strand
TCTGGTCTCTCGGCGCGACCCTCTATTACTGCCTCAGTGGGCAGCAGCCCTTCGGTGCGCTGCCATTCAGCGCCTGGTGTATGGCGGTCGTCGACCGAGATCCTCCCCCGGTCAAAACGTTAAATCCTGCGGTTCCCCAGTGGCTGTCCGATCTCTGCTCCAATTGCCTTAAGCGCAAACCCGGTGACCGTCCAACAATGAGTGAACTCGCGACCCAATTGGAATTTGGCGAGGCCCTCAGTATTCAGCAGCGATCGACGACGAAGAAGCTAGGAGCGCTTGCACTTCTTTCAATCATCGTTCTTGCGACCCTCTTATTCGCCGGCTGGCAAGATGTTGAAGCCCCAGTGATAGTCTTGAAATCGGAGAGGACGCTGTTTTCCAAGTCAATCTCCGATCCCATCACGATTGCTGGCAGAGTCATCGATAGAGAAGCGCGCTGGATACACATCAACTCCGTCCGTCATGAGCTGACGAAATCCGGGACCTTCAGGATTCAACTACGAGAGCTTATAGAAGGGTCCCACTCTCTCACTCTCCTCGCCGAAGATTCGTCAGGAAATTTGAGTTCGGCAATGAGCATCCAAGCAACTGTCGATTGGACGCCGCCGGACTTTGAGCTAAAGTCAGTCGCCTCCGTGAAGGGTGTCCTTAGGCTGATTGGTTCCGTATCCGATGATTCTGTGAGCTTAAAAATCAATGGAACCATCGTCTCCTTGGAGCGCTCAAAATTCGTTCATGAGATACCTATCGCCAAAGTCAGCGGTGATTTGCAATTCGAATTGACGGACAAAGCCAAACATAAAACAGTCGGTCGGCCCAAACGCTTATTCATCGTTGGCCCCAGGAGTCGCACTCAATCGTTAGCGAAGGCGCTGCAAAGAACGCCGCCTGGGGGGACGATTGTTCTTTTGAGTGGTCTATATCGGTGTCACTCGGAGATTGATAAGGACGTGGTGATACTAGGATTGACCGGGCAGAAATCCGTGCTTCTGAAGACAGAGCAAGCCATTCGGATTAACAACAGCGCAAAGGTCAATTTTAGCAATCTGAGCATTGAAGGCACGCGCAAAGACGCGACAGCAACGCTGTTCATCCATGGTGGCGCTATGGTGAGCATGGATCACTGCCGAGTGAGCACCGTTGGCCTACGAGGCATCCAGATTCAGGGCTCAAAGCGCTTGGAAGCGGTGCCAGCCCTACGCATTCAGAATTCGACAGTGCAGCGGTCAACGGGCCCTTCGCTCGTTGTGAGTCGGGGAGAAGTTTGGGCTAAAGACTGTATCTTTAGGGACCCGGGACCATCTCTTCAAGCCAATGGAGAATGGGCTCAGGCGGGGGTTGAGCTTCGAGAGAATAGCACCGGACGTTTTGAAAACTGTCAAATGAACAACTCCTTGGACAGAGGAGTCTTGTTGAAACGCTCGAAGGGTGAGTTCATCAACTGTCACTTCAAACGTTCTATGTGTGAAGGAGCTATGCTACAGGACGAAGCAAGGGCGACGTTTCGCGGCTGCGAATTCATTCACAATAGTTATTCAGGGGTGTTCATTAATAGGAAGTCCTACGCTGTATTTGTTGACTGTAAATTCATTAAAAATGGGAATGAGGGAAGCGCTCTCGACCGGACGAACGGATTGAGAATACATGCAAAGTCGTCTGTGCAGTTGATAAACACCGAGGTCAGGCTTCACCTAAATAAAGGTGTCATTTTGAAAGACTCCCGATTGAATATCTATAACTGCCGGATTGAAGACAACGCGGGAGGTGACATATTAAACGCCGGGTCCGTGATCACGCGGAGGGCTCCAGCTCAATGAAATCAATAAAGAGAACTGGGCCTGTGATAGACTGTAAGGCCTCATGACTGATCTTCCTGAATCGAGCATTCAGCCCAGTGATTCTGGATCCAACTCAACGCTGTCCTCGGTCTTTCCTGAATATGACGATATTGTTCCGTTGGGGCGCGGAGGAATGGGGGTTGTTTTCAAAGCGCGGCACAAGACGAACGGCCACTTTGTCGTCATAAAGACCATGCTTAAAAGCGGAGATGACCGCCAAGTTCAACGGTTTCAGAGAGAGGCCGAAGTTCTCGCCGAACTGAAGCATCACAACATCGTTTCAATTAAGAATGTCGGCCAAAGCTCCGGCGAGTGCTACTTCGCGATGGAATACATCGAAGGCCAAAACCTTCGTCACATCGTCGCGGAGACGCTGCGAGAAAGTGGCCAAGTCCCCGACATTGAGCGGACTATTGGAATCATTTTGGCGATCGCCAAGGGTTTGGCTGTGTGTCATGAAAAAGGCATTGTGAA
>JARGOJ010001251.1 GCA_029210225.1 Planctomycetota bacterium | reverse complement strand
CCTCGATTTGGAGTTCGCCCCCCTGTTTCCCCAGGTATCTCCACGAAAATATGAAAGTAGAAGCCATGACAAGTGAGTGTGTTCAATGGTCTGTTGCTGATGGCATTGCCACATTAACAATCAGCCGTGAGAAAGCTCTGAACGCGTTAAACAATGAGGTGATGTCCGCTCTCGAACACTACATTCGCGAGATCCTTGAGACTGACGAAGTCAAAGGGTTGATCATCACAGGCGCCGGCGACAAAGCATTTGTTGCAGGGGCTGACATTGGAGAGCTCGGAGAGATTGATTCCGCCCGCGCCGGACGTGCACAAGTGGCTCGCGGTCAATCCATATTCTCTTGTCTTGAGAAACTACCTGTTCCTGTGATCGCATGCATCAATGGCTTCGCCCTCGGTGGTGGCCTTGAGCTGGCGCTCTCTTGCCAAATGCGCTACGGCGTAAAAGGCGCACAAATGGGACTTCCTGAAGTCAAGCTAGGGGTTATCCCTGGTTATGGCGGAACCCAGCGCTTACCTCGGGCTATCGGCCGAGGAATGGCAACCGAAATGATCTTGACGGGTGAATTCATTGGTGGCGACGAAGGCCATCGCATTGGCCTGCTCAACAAAGTCTTCGACAACAAAGAAGAGATGTTGGCAGCCGCCCAAAAGACCTTAAAAACAATATCGAAGCGCGGTCCTCTAGCGACGGCTGCGGCTCTCGAAGCGATCGATCGAGGGCTCTCTCAAAGCCTCGACGACGGACTAAAAACGGAAGCCGATCTATTCGGTTTACTCTGCGAAACAAAAGACATGAAGGAAGGTTTGTCTGCGTTCTTAGAAAAGCGCAAGGCCGACTTCCAGGGTCAGTGAATGCTCCTGCATTCTCAGACCTATTGACTTTGTCACTCCAATCAAAGGATTGCCATTCATGACTAAAGAAATTGTGATGGTCGGTGGCGCTCGCACACCCTTTGCCGAATATGTCGGCACCAAGGGTTTCGGGCTCTTCAAGAATAAATCAGCCATCGAACTCGGAGCGATCGCCACCAAGGCCGCTCTCGAAAAATCTGGGGTGAGCCCCAAGCAAATCCAACACGTCATTATGGGGAATGCATTGCAGACCTCGACGGATGCGATTTATGGCGCTCGCCACGTCAGCCTCAAAGCAGGCTGTCCTATTGAAACTCCGGCCCTGACAGTCAACAGACTCTGCGGCTCCGGACTTCAATCAATCATCTCTGCAGCTCACCTGATCATGCTCGACGAAGCTGATTTTGTGGTCGCCGGCGGCATGGAAAACATGAGCCAGGCTCCTTACTCCGTCTACGGCACCCGTGGTGGCGTCGGATTCGGCAAGCCTATGGCCTTTGAAGACTTGCTCTTTGCCTCTCTCAAAGATCCGCAGTGTGGTCTCTTCATGGCTCAAACCGCCGAGAAGTTAGCCGCGAAATACGGAATCAGCCGCGAAGATCAAGACGATTTCGCTTGGCGCTCCATGCGTCTCGCCATTGAATCAACAGATAAGGGAATCTTCCGCGAGGAGATTGTTCCTGTTGATATCAAGGGCACGCGGGTCATGCGTGACGATCACGTCAAGCCGAAAGCGAACCGCGAAGGCTTGAACAAGCTCCGCCCGGCCTTTGGTGTCGAAGGCACTGTGACCGCTGGAAACGCAAGCGGTATCGTCGATGGCGCGGCTGCTGTTGTTCTCACTTCTCGTGAGAAAGCTGAAGAGAACAACCTCAATATTCTCTGCACCGTCAAAGGTTGGGGAATCACTGGCGTTGATCCTGCAATCATGGGCATCGGACCGGCTCCAGCCATCGAAGAATGCCTCAAGCGTATTGGCGCCTCTCTTGAATCAGTCGATCTCTTTGAGATCAACGAAGCCTTCTCTGCTCAGTACCTCGCAGTCGAGCGTACTCTCGACCTCGATCGTGAGAAGGTGAATGTCAACGGCGGCGCGATTGGCCTCGGTCACCCTCTTGGTGCGACCGGAACACGCCTCGCGCTGACTTTGGCCCACGAGATGCGACGTCGTGAGTCGGGCCTCGGTATTGCTTCGGCATGTATCGGTGGAGGACAAGGAATCGCAGTCGCTTTCGGCGCAGCATGATTCTTTGACGCTCAAACGGCGCTTCATACATTAAGACGATTGTTTTTAGGCAATGAGGCGGGTTTATCCCGCCTCTTGTCTTTTCTGAGTGGAATTAGAAAAGAGATCAACAGTGAATAAAGCCTTGATCGGAATCGTGGCCAGCCTTCTTCTCATCGGCCCCGCCGCTGCCGAAGATAAAAGCCCCATTCAATACACCATCTCTTTCCCCGACGCT
>JARGOJ010000141.1:2933-13020 GCA_029210225.1 Planctomycetota bacterium | reverse complement strand
ACAATAAATCTTGGGCATCCAACAAATCCAGGGCAGACACAGGGTCTGCCCCTACCGGATTTTCGCGTTGCTATGGGCTCTGGGTATTATGAATGGCCATGTAGGGGCGGTCCCATGTGACCGCCCGTCTTTGGAATTGGTCGAAACCCTAGGTCATGGGATTTACTTTGCTGAAAAAGAATTGGAACTCCTCAGGGTGAGGAACCGTCCAAAGTCATGTGAGTCCCAAAGAATTGTGTCACTCGCTTTTATATAAGAAGGATAAAGTCAGCTTATGAAGATCGTCGGAACTATGGTCTACCAAGATTTAGAGGGCGGTTTCTGGGGCATTGAGACAGATGACGGGGATAAATACAAACCTGTCTCTGACCTACCAGAAAGCGCTAAACAAAAAGGGCAGAGGGTCGAAGCCGATGTTGAACGTGTCCAGGTGATGGGCATTGCGATGTGGGGCAAGGCCGTGAAAGTCAATGAGATTAAAGCGCTCTAAAGTTGAACAAGAGCGGCTCCGGTGGGGTAAAGATGGCGAAAGATGACTTTTTTTGAGTCAGAAAACGAGCTGTTTTTGCACCAAAGATGTAAGGTGAACGTAGTCCTTATAAATTAGGAACCAGGCCGAAGCTGATTCGTCTGAGATGAGGTTTTTGAATGAGTATGTTGAGTTTATCCGCCTTCGCTGGCGCATTTTTCCTGCTAGCCCATAGTGCTGTTCGAGGCGGTCGCCGCCGTCGAGCATTGCTCTTCGCTTTTCTCGGACTGGTTACGTTCGGTTTGGCAGGCCATATTATTGGCGCGGTGAGCTTCTGGTCGGCCCTGACTCTTATCGCAAGAGACCTCGGTATCGGACTTATGGTCGGCGCCGGATACATGGCGTGGAATAAGAACAAGCACGTTGTCTTCTTATTCCCCGGCATCCTCGCCCTCGGACTCTCTGGAGCCCTTTATCTAACAGGAGTCACGGTCAGTAAAGTGGCCGATTCCCTCAAAAACCGCACGCAAGCTCATGCTGAAGGCCAATGTCTCCTTGAGCTTGGCCCCGACGACGACATCAGCGAAATCAGTGCTATCCTCAAAAAGCACGGCGCTCGCGCTGAGAAGGCCTTCCCAAGCATCAGCCTGAGTGAAGACGAAAACCTCGCTCAGTACTTTCTCGTCTTTGCTAAAGAAGCGGTCCTCGAAGAGCTCATGAAAGAGCTTCGCGCTGACAGTGAGAACGTCGACCAAGTCGACTTCAACTATCAAGTCAATCTGGATCCTCTCGAAAGCAAAGCCGTCCCAAGCGATGCTGACAGCCAATCTTTCCTCACAAACGACCCAATGGTCAAAGATCAGTGGGGCTTCGATAAAACGAACGGAGACGACCTCCACAAGGCCCTCAAGAAGATCAAGCCCAAGCGCAAAGCCATCGTCGCTATCGTCGACACCGGGGTTGACGGCAAGCACGAAGACCTCAAAGACGTCTTCGGAAAAAGCTCTGGGGATCGCGACGGCAACGGCCACGGAACCCACTGCGCCGGCATCGCCGGATCTGCAACAAACAACAAGACAGGCGTCGCCTCTTACAACTTCAACAATAAATTCATTACCATTCGCGGCTATAAGGCCCTCTCCGACTCAGGCTCAGGCACTATCGAGTCCGTCTGTCAGGCCATTATCGACGCAGCCGACGGCGGCGCCGACGTCATCTCCATGTCCCTCGGCGGCTACTCCCCGACTCCTCCCAAAGCCGAAGTCGACGCTGTGAACTACGCCATTAAGAAGGGCTGTATTGTCCTCTGCGCGGCCGGAAACTCCAACGAAGACGCCAAGCTCCACGCTCCTGCTAATATCCCAGGTGTGATCGTGGTCTCCGCTCTCAACGAAGGAATGAATAAGGCGAACTTCTCCAATACCAACACCAGCCTCAAAATGCCGATCGCCGCTCCCGGAGTTTCGATCCTCTCATTAAAGCCTGGCAAAGGTTATGTGTCGCTCAGTGGAACCTCAATGGCAACACCCATGGTGGCCGGACTCGTCGGAGTCATGCGCTCTATGAATCCCAAGCTCGACACAAAAGGCGCCTACGAGATCCTTCATAACACTGGAGTTCAAATCAGCGACTCAGATAGAGTCGGCCACGCGATCAACGCTGTGACCGCCCTTGAAGCGACGATGCAAGGTCGCTAAAACAAGCACAAATCACTAAACAACAGTGCCCTGTTCCCGTCCAAAGAACAGGGCATTATTGTTTCGAAACGAAAACAAGAGTACAACCTCTTGAATTCCATTTGCGTAGAGGAAACGGGCGGCGGATGACCAGCATCACTCACGAACAAATTCTCGAAATGAGCTCCCTTAAAGAACTCTATGAATACTACCGACAAAACGGAGTCGAAAAAACCGACGCGGAGATACTGCTTCAGGCCCAGCAAGATTGGCATGAAGTGGCCATGAATGTGGCCCGAGGCATCGAAGAATCGCCAGAGGCTTTCGAGCCCGTTGTCTGCGAAAGAGACGGAGTTAACTATCAAATCTATGGAGTCATTCATGGCCTGATCGGTGGCGACGACAAGGTCTATAAGGAATTCGTCAGCGACCCCATTGGCAAGCCCGACTATGTCATCTTCGAGAACGGCCTGAATTACTTCTACAAGCACAAAGGCGGGACTGTGATCCCCGACTTCATGGTGCTCGGCATTCTCGGGTCCTTGGCCCTCGGCTTTCACGTCGGTGTGTTCTTCCCGAGGCTCATCTGGGATATCGTCCGCGAGATTATTAAGCCCGCGAACAATCGTGGCGCCGAAGATGGCTTCATCTACGACCCGAAGTTTCACGCCATTGACCCAGAGATACGAAGAGGCGTCGAGCCCGATCCTCCTCTCCCCTCTCGCCTCCAAATAGACTATGAGATGACCCGCTGGGATTTCTCCGGACCCCTTGGTCGCATGATTGATCCGTTCTCTATTGTCCCCCGCTCCATGTTTATGGCGGGTTTTATGGTGGGGCATGCGAAAGTTCGGGGCATGACCGAGGTGCCGGTTGTGGTTGGAGATCTTCACACTATGGAGATCGTTCGCTTTTTGGAAGACGCTGCTATTGATCATCCTGTGTTTAAGAGCGGCGAGCGCTTTGGCCAGAAGCAGGGGCTTTCGAGGATGCTCGCGTTTGCCTGGGCGAAATCAATTCACCTGGCTTTAGCAGGGCTTTCTGGAGCGATTATCATTGGCGGCTTTATGTCAGTCATTCTCTACTTCACGCTTTAAGATTGAGGATAAGAGCGATGAGGCAAGCCTTTCTAATTCTAATGCTGATCATGCTTCTACCAAGTTTGGCCTCGGGGCAGGAGGATAGGACGAAGAGCGCTCGGCACAATATTAAGGTGATTCTTAGAGCGACCGCCAGTTACCGGAAGATGAAGAAGCGCTATCCCTATTACAAAAGTCTAAGTGAATCGAAGGCTTTCAGTCGAGGAGTGAAGGTCCTTGTGGCGGCCAACTGCCTCAGTGTGAATGAGCTGATTGGTGAAGAGAGCCAGAACTGGGGGCTCATCGGTTTCTTCATGCCAGTGCCCCCCAAGCCTTCTAAACCCTTGCTATTAGTCGCCGAGCAGCGACCGGGGAAGACAGGTCAATTGCTCATTGGTCTAAGCAACGGCGCGATTGTGTCTTTGGATACAAAGGACCGAGGCGCCTTTCGTGATGAGATCTCGAAATATCTGCCGTCTGAGTTCTTCAGGCAGCAACGCATTCTGTCGAATGAAACAGCGGTGATTGCGTCATTGAGGGCGCTCGGAACCGCCCAAGCGATCTTTAGAGAGACTGACAAAGACGGGGATGGGCAGCTTGACTACGGCACTCTCCTTGAGCTCTACAAGGCGAATTTAATTGATGGCGGTCTCGGGAGCGGGAAGAAGAGTGGATATCGATTCCAGCTGACCCTTGGTAAGGGTACGGACAAGACTGGTCTTCGCTCTTGGTCCTTGGTCGCGGTTCCTGCAAAGAAAGGAGAGAGCGGTGAGAGGTCTTTCTTTATTGATGAGAGCACGGTGATTCGGGTCTCTCAGGGAGGGGCGGCGAGCGCAAACTCGAAGCGATTGGATGCGTTGACATCGGGCAACGAAGGGACTGGTGAGAATCTTGATCTGAAAGAAGGAGGCTCGGTCAAGGACAATGAGTTGGCTGCGATTGAGTCTTTGAAGCTGTTAAAGCGCGCTCAAAAGAGCTTTCGCGAAGAAGACAAGGATGGCGATGGCACATTGAATTATGGGAGCTTGAAGGCTCTTTACAAGACTGGTCTGATCGATCGCTTGCTTGGAGAGGGGACCCGCATGGGATTTGTTTTCAAACTCTTGCTTGGGAGCGCGGGGGATAAAAAAGGGGAATATCTCTATTCGTTGACAGCGACCCCTGTAAAACAGGGCGTGTCGGGAGCGAGGGCCTTCTATTTGGATCAGACAGGGGTGATTCGAGTCTCTGCGAAGGGGCCCGCGACGGCTAAATCTAAAGCGCTAAAACCTTGAGGGATTGACGACAACGATGGGCGATGAATTTAAGGCGGGGGACGTCTTTGCGGGCTTCCGTATAATTCGGGAGTTGGGGAAGGGGGCCATGGGAATCGTCTATTTGGCCTTCGATCCTGAGTTGAAGAAGGACGTTGCGCTGAAGACCATCCTGCCTTCGGCGCTGAGAACCGCAGCAGATCCTTTGGGCATTATCTCGCGCTTTCATAGAGAAGCCAAGCTGGCCACTACGATTAAGCACAAGAATGTGGTTGAGGCCTTTAAGTCTGGGGAGGAAAACGGAACTTGTTATCTCGCGTGTGAGTTTGTTGAAGGAAGCGAGTTAGCCAGCTTGCTGAAGAAGCCAGGGACGTGCTTGGAGGCGGCTCATGCCTTGGAAATCACTAAGGACATTCTGGAGGGGCTTTTAGTCTTTGAGGCGACGGCGATTATTCATAGGGACATTAAGCCTGAGAACATTCTGCTGACCAAAACTGGGGAGGTGAAAATCTCTGATTTGGGTTTGGCTCGCCAGGAAGAAGGCACGATGTTTACCGTGGAGGGGGATATTCTTGGAACGCCCCGTTACATGGCTCCCGAGCAGATTCTCGGGAGCCTCGATTTAGATTCTCGTTGCGACATTTATTCGGTTGGGGCCATGCTCTTCCATTTAATTGTGGGTCGACCACCCTTCCAGGCGAAGAGGCTAACCAGGCTTTTGAAGCTGCATCTTCGCGACCCGATTCCTGACATTTGTGCCTTGATGCCATCGCTGCCGCGGGAGATTGGCCTGCTCATTAGGAGCTTTATGGCTAAGGAGAGAGAGGATCGGCCGCGCAATGTTAGCGAGGCGATCAAGCAAGTTGAGGCGTGCTTGCCCTTGGTTCAGGCGAAGCAATCCTTGATGCAAACTCTCTTGATGGTTGAAGAGACTATGAAGACGATGCCCCTGGAGGACCGAGGATTAGCTCTGCCGCTGGTGGAGCAAATGCCCGAGGCGGTGCAGCCTCGGCGAAGGCGACTGGAGGCTTTGGGAGTGGCTAGTGATTGCCTTCGCCAAGCTCGGCTGAAGATCATCGGTGAAGATGGGAGGCGTGCGGATCTCTTTCTTTATGCGCAAGAGAAGCTGCAGCTTGGGCGGAATGCGGTGGGACAGAATGGTCAGGACCTCTGCTTGAGGCATCGCCCCGCGGCAGGAAACGAACAGAAGATTCGCAATATCTCCGGGAAGCACTTCGGCGTCTTTGGCTTGGACGGGTGCTGTTGGATTCGAGATTTGGGATCGAGCTGTGGAACCCAGCTTAATGGGGTGGAGCTTCCAAAGGAGACGTCGTATCCATTGGAGCAGGTGAATGAGGTGATTGTCGCCGGCAATTTGAGGCTCAAGCTTACAGCGGTGCCAGTGCTCGGGGACGCGCTTGAATTGGGGGCTATGGGGCCTATTCCCCAGTGTCCCTCATTGTTCATTCAGCGAGTCTCGAATGATGAATCCCACGCCTATGCCATGGTGGGGACGACGCTTGGCTTTATGTTTTCGAGCTCAGGTCAAGCGAGCCAGACGGCGATTTGGCCGGGAGATATGCGGGTCTTTAACCTCAATGGCGGACTTTGGATCTTGGACCCTCAGAACCCTAGCGCCTGCCGCCCTATCAGTGACGGGATGAGAATTTCCATTGGGGGCATGACCATCTATGGGTCGCAATTGCGACCTGAGCATCAGAAGTAGAGATCCGTTACTTCTTTAGAACTTGATACTTCTGTAGGAGGGCGATGAGGTCGTGGCGGCTGACTCCGGCTTCTTCGGCAGCGCGGGTGAAGCTCCCGCGGTTCTTCTTGATGAGGGCGCCAAGGTAGTTTTTGTAGAAGTGGTGTTTGGCGTCTTTGAGGAGCCCGCCTTTTGTTTCGGGGCTTTTCAGCTCGCGAATTCTTTGGCAGGCGGCATCCAAGCGGCCTTTGAGGGCGCGGTGAGAGCGCTCCATATCTTTGTTGCGACGGGCCGCGTTGGCGTCAGTGTTGAGCTTGGCGAAGAGCAGTGAGGCGTGGCGTGAGTAATTTGTCAGCAGCTCTCGCTCGGAGCGGCTGAACTCGCCACGGTTGGCTTCGTCGGCGAAGACTAAGACGCCGAAGGTTTCGCCGTTATCCTGTAGGGGTAAGGCGATGATGGTCTGAATGGTGGGTTGCTTAGCGCTGTTCCGTGAGGCTTTTTGGGCGTTTAGGTCTGTGATGAAGTATGGGCGCTCGTCCTTTGCGGAGAGGGTGATCATCTTCTTTGTCAGTTGGAAATTCGGTGAGGTTTGCTCGGCGCGTTTCCAGCCTCGGAGCATTTTAAGGCGGCAGTGCTCGCCTTCCTCTCCTTCAACAGTAGCCAGAACACCTCTGTTTAAGCCCGTGAGTTTCAGGCCGAGGTCAACGATTTCCGGGATGAGTTCGTCCAGGCGGGAGAAGGACCCGAGGAAGCTGATGATTTGGTGAAGTTGTTTGAGGGAGCGGTTCTCATCGACAATTTGGTCAAGTTCCTGGGGGGATATGGCGCCTCGTCCTTCGATTTGAAGGGGTTTGTCGAGGGCGAAGGGAGCCTCGTCGAGGGCATCCATTTCATCGTAGGATTTGAAGGCAGGCATAGCGCGAGTCTTGCGTCCGGTGACCGCACGCATATTGTTTCTTGATTTCCGGCTTAGCTTAGGCGACTCCTTGAAGCTGTTCATCGGCAAGTGATTGGTCTGACGGACATTCAGACGCTTCGTTTTTCTTGCTAATGCTTCGCGGCGCGCTCGACTTGTTCTGCGCACAGTGGCAACCTCCGGGTATTCCTATCTAACAACGCTCTATTATAAGCAAATGACGAGCCAGAATAGTCATCCATCCCGTCGGGTCTCCCGTAAAGCCTTAAGAACAAAGCCTAAAGAGCATCTCTTGCGAGGGTTTCAACAGTGCCCTGAGACGTATTTTGGCGCTTTGGGTTCAATTTGAGACGTATTTTGGGACTCTAACTGCGAAAAATTGTCGAATAGGTGGTGTTTTTGTTGGAATCACTCAAGTTTCGCCAAGGAAAATCCGACGGCCTGCGAACTTGGGATGAGTTCTAAAAGACTGAAGGCCGAGGTCGCTGTGTCAGGGCGTTTTTTCAGTCGGGACATTCAGACTGAATCTCAAGATCGTCCTCAGTGAAGGAGTAGGCATCGATGTTAATTCCAAGTCCATACTTGGAACACTCTTGAACTAAACGGTCCTCTAGAATGAGGTGATGTCCGCATTTGAGAACGATGAAGAAGCAAGTGATATATGCCGATTCAACACCAGGGAGACTGGTTAATTTCTCAAGCTCCGCAGGAATGTTATCGAGCAGGAATTCAATGTGGTCTATGAGTTCAGCGGAGTGGACACGACCCCTGCTTTCCAAAAGCCACACTCCTACCTGAGCGATTCGTTCTCCGTCACCACAAGGAATGACCTCACCTTTTGTTTGACTTGAATCGGGCTCTTGGTGAAGGATCTTTGTGATCTCAGTCGGAAGCAGGTCATTTCCATACAAGCAAAGTGATGCGTATGAGTTTAATTGAGCCAAGACGATCCTTTGTTCATTCCCAGGAGTGCTGATTAGACTGATTTTACTGATTCTTGACGACATTGTTCGAGAGAACTGCTTGATTCCGGAGAATGCTTGGAGCTTCTATGCGGCTCAGGCGACGGATAGTTCCCTGAGATGGCAGAATTCTCTCCGTCATCTCGGATGAACGCTGGTATCCTTGAAGGCTTCCCGGCGGGAACCGAAAATTAGTGTTGATGAACGGAAACTCAAACGCCTCCCTGAGCGTATCCATTTAGGAAATGAGCCCGTTTTGGAGCGCCGTCATGAATCTCAAGGTCAAAAACCACCTTTTCCTCACTCCTATCCTCGCGCTCTTGGTCTTAACGGCCACGGCTTGTAGCGGGGGATCTTCGGGGGGAGGAGGCGCGCCGCCGCCGTTTGAAGCGGTGAATACGGAGCTTGCTGGCTCTCTTGCCTCGGCAGCGAGCGCGGCGACCATCACCGTGTTTCGAATTGACCCCCAGAGCCGCGCTCTCGACCCCATTGAGACCCTCACGACCAACAGCGCTGGGGAATTTACCATCAACATTCCTGGAACCGGCCCTTTTCTTGTCTTAGCCAGCGACGGAAGCATCACCGACCCAGCCAGCGGACAGAGCTTTCCTCTCGCCGCGAATCTACCCAGCTCCCTTGACGACCCCAGGCCTCAAAGCCTCGCGGCGATTTTTGGCGGAGGCAGCCCCGGGTCTTTTCCTCTAGAAATCTCGCCCCTCACGAGCATCGCCGCCGCACGTATCGGTGAGCTCTCAAAGACAGATCCGAGCGCGCTGGCAGAGCTTCAAGTGGCTTTGATCCATCGACAGCTTGGGGGAGAATTTGGCCTGGGAACCATTCTTGTCGGCACAGATCCTCGCGCTCTTCGTCCGATTTCCTTTACTGACCCAAGCAATGCCGGGCTCATTACAGGAAACCTCAGCAGAGACGATGTCTTCTTGGGCGCCATCCTCGCCGCCCTCTCCCAACGGGCCCTCGATTTAGCGCTGCCCCATCCTCTCGACCTCATCAATGCCCTGGAGAGAGACTTTGCTGACGGTCAATTCAATGGTGCCGCGCCGCTAATGAACGGTCAATCCGAAGAGATTGTCCTCAATAACTCGGTGCTCACTCGGGATGAAGCCCTAAGCCTTCTCTCAACCGCCCTCGCTAATTTTCTCGACACGAACGCTCTCAATCTTTCGACGACGAACTCTGGCAATTTTAACGCCACGCTTATCAGCTTCATTGCTCAAAACAATATCCGTGACGCCCTGCTCAATACGAACAGAGCGCCTCTCTTTGATCCCCTGGCCAATCTAAACATCGATGAGGATAGCGGCGCGCTCACAATTAACATTGGAAACATCACCGCGGGCTCCCCCAATGAAGACGCGCCCCCGAATTCAGGGCCCCCCCAAATCGTCAACTTCACAGTTCAATCCAGCGACCCAAGCCTCATTCCCAACCCCACGATCTCGGGGTCTGGGCTCTCTCGACAATTCACTGTTAGCCCCGCTCCTAACGCCAGCGGCGCGGTCATGATGACCGTCACGGCTCAAGACGATGGGGGCATCAATAATGGCGCCTTCGATACTTTTATCCGACGCTTCATGATTGTGATTGACGAGGTCAACGACGGCCCTCAATTCGATGTCATCCCCGACCAGGCTATCCTGGAAGACGCCGCAGCGACGACGATTAATTTGACCAACCTGAGTCCAGGGCCGAGCTTTGAATCAGCCCAAGCTGTGATTCTCACAGCCACTTCTAGTAACCCAGCCTTAATTCCCAATCCAGTTATTAATGGACAGGCTTTAAGCCTCACTCCAAGCCTGAATTCAAGCGGCACCGCGATCATTACCGTCACTGCTATGGATGACGGAGGAACCTTGAATGGGGGGATCGACAGCTTCCAAAGAAGCTTCAATGTGATTGTGACTCCGGTTAATGATGCCCCATCTTTTGATGTCCTCGCCAATCAAAGCGTTTTGGAAGATTCCGGCGCGACGACTGCGACGGTCATGAATCTGCTCTCCGGGCCAAGC
>JARGOJ010000141.1:0-2840 GCA_029210225.1 Planctomycetota bacterium | reverse complement strand
GCGCAGTCTCCAGCGACCCCAGCGTCATTGCAAACCCAAGCTTTAATGGCGGGGTCCTCAGTTATACTCCCGCTCCCGATGCGAATGGTGTGGTCACAATCACCGTCACCGCTATGGACGATGGGGGCCTTCTGAACGGAGGAGTTGATAGCTTTCAACGGAGCTTTACGGTCACAATTGATCCCGTCAATGACGCCCCGAGCCTCACTCAACCGGGGAATGTATTTGGCGCGCTGAACACTCCTGGAACCGTGAATCTCCAGGGGATTATTCCTGGTGGGGGCGCTGATGAGAACAATCAGGTCTTAACATTGACAGTGTCAACAAACGACCCGAGCTTCTTCGCGGCGCTATCTGTCGGCTCGGTGAGCAATCAAAGCGCGACCCTCAATTATAGCCCCGCGTTAAATCGAAGCGGCACCGCTCAAATCACTGTCACTGTCGACGATGGACAGGGAGCGAATAGTCAAAGCTCTGTCTCATTCTTTTTAACCATTAACGGATTGCTAAGCGTGACTGATAGTCAATTGGCTGCGGTCAATACTGTCTCCGGTCAGGCCTCGCGAATATCAGGTTATGGGCTCAGCGGGCTAAGAAATGGCGACGGCGCAGCATTCGATCCTAATTCCAATAGCTTCTATGTCGTTGATGTGACGGTCGATCAATTGTTCCGGATTGATGCGACCACCGCTGCCGCGACCCCCATTGGGAATCCCCTCGGCTTTGCGAACGTTCGAGGGCTCGCTTTCGATCCGAATAACAACATCCTCTATGGAAGTGACGACAGCAGCAATCAACTCGTCACAATCAATGTCAATACCGGGGAGGCGACAGCGATTGGTCCCCTGAACTTTAGCGCGGTCGATGGGCTGGCCTATGACTCCGTGAACAACGTCCTCTATGGCTCGGATACGAGCACCGACCAACTCATTACTATCAATGTTACAACAGGGGCTGGCAATGCTGTGGGGCCCTTTGGAGGGAGCTTTAGTCAAGTGCGAGGCTTGGCATTCGATTCGAATACCAACACGCTCTATGGCTCGAATACGAGCTCTGATGAATTGGTCAGCATCGACACTGCGACAGGACTCGCTACAGCTCTAGGAAGCATTGGCTTTGGAAACGTCAAAGGCCTCGCTTTTGACGTCAATGGAAACAGCCTCTTTGGCGTCGATGTCACCACGGACCAAGTGATCTCTATCAATACAACGAACGGGACGGGAACACTCATTGGCGGGCTATCATTCCTTCAAGTGCAAGGGAGCGCCTTTGATTCGGTGGGACAGATCCTCTATGGGGTCGACCCCAACCGAGACGTCATTATCCAAATTGATACGGTCACTGGAATTGGCCGTGGAGTGACGGGGAGCGCTGGAACTCTCGCCGACCAGGGCTTCAATGATATTCGCTCCCTCGCCTTCGACTCTGGGAACAATCGCCTCGTCGCGGTCGATTTCGCCTCCGATCAATTGTTAGCCATCGATCCGAATACTGGCCTCGCGACCGTCATCGGAGCGCTCTCTGGAACCAACATTGAAGCCCTGGCCTTCGACCCCGTCGGGAACATACTCTATGGTGTGGACAATGGGACGGAGAACCTCTTAAGCATTGATTTGACGAACGGCAACCCAACAATTGTTGGAAACCTCGCCGCTCAAGGCCTGACAGACATTCGCGCCCTCGCTTTCGATAGCGCTGGATCTCGTCTCTTCGCCATTGATTTTAGTCAAAGCCCTCGGCGTCTGGTGTCGCTCAATCCGGCCAACGCCATGGGAACTATCATTGGCAATGTGACTGAAACCGGCCTTGAAGGCTTGTCTTACGACAATACGAACAATATTCTCTATGGCATGAATCGCCTTGACCCGAGGCAAGTGATCCGCCTCAACACTCAAAGCGCCCAGAGCACTCGAATGGGTCAGACTGGCTTTTCCCAGCTCCGAGGATGCGCGTTTGATTCTCTGAACAATCGCAGCTTTCTCACGGATACGAGCGCCGAGCTTCTGCTCTCCATTGACGGGGGGACCGGGCAAACGACGATCATAGGGTCTCTTGGGCGCAAGCTTGAGGGCCTGGCCTTCGATCCGACGGCGAACGGAGGCCAAGGCCTCCTCTACGGAAGCGACGGAAGCACGCTCTTGACCATCGACACAAACACCGCGGTTGTGACGGTCATCGGATCCTTTGGCCTGACAGCGGTGAAAGGGATGGCCTACGATACTGGGGCGAGCCTACTCTACGTGACCGATACCGACACCGACTCTCTCTACACGGTAAATGTCGGGAGCGGCGCGACAACTCTCATTGGTAGCCTTGGATCTCTTGGCCTGGGTGAGGTTGAGGGCTTGGCTTTTGACGGCAGTCAGTTATACGGATCGGACAGCGCCACTCGGCAATTGATCGTAATCAATGGCAGCAGCGGTGTTGGCACCGTCATTGGCTCGACCGGGACAGTAGCGCTCCGGGGCCTAACCTTTGGGCGCTAGGACAGCTTCAATGAGACTGAGTTGGAGCTTGGTAACATGCTGATATCGCTTCCTTGAAACTGAATTGTATAGTCTCCCGGGGGAAACTGATAAGCGTCTTCAAGATTGAAGTCGACGCTCTTTGAGGCCCCTGCTTTCAGGACCACGAAGTCGTTTTTACCCGGTGGAATGCGCTTGGCCATTTTGCCTTGGTACTGTTGCTCGTTCCCCTGGGCATCTCGGACTTCAAAGATGTTATTGCGAATGCCCTCAAAGGGAGTGTGGTAGGTGCAGAACTGGGCGCTATTTTGGCTTGAGTTTTCAACAAGCAGGCGCAGGGACATCTCTTCTTTTCGTGAGCTTGTCGAGAGCACG
>JARGOJ010001250.1 GCA_029210225.1 Planctomycetota bacterium | reverse complement strand
TCCGCCCAAAGTTGAGAATTCAAAAGACTGAGGGAAATGCCGCAGGGTCAATCCGTGCTCCGCCAATTGCTTCTCAATAAGCGGTCCTGTCGCTCCCGCTTGAATTCTCGCCGCCCGCGACTCTTTGTCAATCTCAAGAACCTTATCAAGACAACGTAAATCCAAGGAAACAACGCCTCGATATTGGCTTCCTACTTCACAATCCACGCCCCCAACCACGCTCGTGCCTCCTCCAAAAGGCACCACGGCGACTCGGTTCTCTCCAGCCCATTGATAGACCGCTTCTATATCGGCCTCACTTTGGGGGCGCGCAACAAGATCGGGAGGATGAGAATACTGACCGGCAAATCCTCGGACAATATCGGGGTAGGCCTTGCCAAAACTATGAGAGAGCCGAACAGACTTCTCTGAAGAACAAAAGCCTTGGAGCTTCCCAGGGACTTCAATTCGAGGACGGCGTAATTGAATGGAGTCGATGCTGGGGGGCTCACGAAGAGTCAGTTCAGGACAGTCAATAATACTACGAACAAGCTGACCCAAACTCTCCCGGCTCTTTCTATCCGCAAATTTATCCGCGTAGCCCCAGCCCCAAAAGCTCAATTCCCGCCCCATAAACTCTCCTCGCTCTATTCAATGATCAATGATGCCTACCTGCTGTCAGCGCGGGCCATTGATCGGTCCGAAACGGCGAGGCTGGGAGGCCTTCCTTATTGACCAAGTTCGGATTCGCCGTGTCCTTCCAGCCAAAGCGAACAGACTTCGGCGCGGGGACTTGATCGCACTCAACTTCAATGGTCGCCCCAACTATGCGTGCTTTGGCGGGGTAGAACTTCTTGTCAGCCCCAGCCATCTTAAAATTCGTCAGCGCTTTGCCATCGCGGGATTTTAGCTTGCTGCCATAGAGATCGAAGCTCAATACGACTTTATTGCCTCTAACCTCCATTGCCTTATAGATAGGACCGCTGCAGACCACATCGCTCTTCTTATAATCCTTCGCTAAAGCCCAGAGCGCGAGGCGTTTGCCAACATCATGCTTGTTCTTCGGGTGAATGTCTTTGTGGTCTCCAATATCAGTAATGACAGCCATTCCAGTATTTTTCACGGTCTTCATCGTGAATAATTGAGCCTCCCAAAGCTCCGCGCAGATTGATGGATCGCCCCATTTATAACGGAAGGGTGCCAATTGAACAAAGTAGAATGAGAAATCTCCCTGCTGCCAATCTTGCCGCCAGTTTTTAATCATTGTTGGAAAGATGGTCTTGTATTGCTCAGCCCGGCCTAAATTCGATTCCCCCTGATACCAAACAACGCCTTTGATAGCGAAAGGGATAAGCGGCGAAATCATTCCATTGTAAAGATTACCGGGGCGGTGATAACTCAGCGCCGGATCCCAACGCATCCTTGGTTTCCTCGGCGCGCGCCGACCCTTCTTAACGCTCTTCAGTTTATATTTCCACGCGGTCAGCGCCTTCTGAAAACGTTCCTTCTCAACCTTGACGTCATAAGTGTTGATCGACTTATCCCAGTGCTTTAACAGCGGCGCGAGGGAGTCTTGAGCCTGAAGCGCGCCAAGCTTTGTCCAAGCTTCAGCCCGAGTGCCTCCCCAAGAGCTGTTAATCAATCCAATAGGCACATTCAATTCTTTATGTAGGTGACGGCCAAAGAAATATCCAACAGCCGAGAAAGTCGCCGCAGACTTCGGAGTGCAAGGCTGCCACCGTCCTGTAATGTTCTTAAGCGCTTTGACGGACGCAGTTCTCTTGACCGAGAGCAGGCGTATCAGAGGATACTTCGCGGCGGCGATCTCGGCCTTGCCGTTCATGGCGCGGTTCAAGGTCCACTGCATGTTGCTCTGGCCGCTACAGAGCCAAACTTCCCCGACCAGGACATTCTTATAACTCCGAGCCTGACCGCTCTTTCCCGTCACTTTTAGCTCTTGCCCCGTTGCGTTCGTCTTCAATTTTTCAAGGGTCACGGTCCACTGACCCTTATCATTCGCGGTGGCGCTAAGGCTTTGCCCGGCAAATTCAACGGTCACTTTCTCCCCGGGATCGGCTTTGCCCCAAACGGGCACCGCCTTATCTCGCTGGAGCACCATATTGTCCGAGAACACAGCCGGCAGCGTGGGATCGGCCGAGGCTAGGGTGGGGAGAAGAATGAGGCTTAGAAGAATACAAGAAAGGCGCGCTGGAACGTTCATGGGAACTCACTCTCAATCGGAGGATAGAATCAGCGCTATCATAGCAAGGGCGGCAAGGGAGAGTAGGGAATCCTAGACGGAAATTGAGCGACTTTCTTTGTCGACCCATAGGTCATTGACT
>JARGOJ010000140.1 GCA_029210225.1 Planctomycetota bacterium | reverse complement strand
GGCTTTACTGAGGTCAAGGTTCGCAGGGAACTTAGGCTTCGACTTGGTGCTGCGGCGAGCGAGAACACCGAGAGCCTTCACCTGATCGGTGAGTCCCTTGGAGGCCTTGGGAGCGCTTGACAGTTTGGAGAGATCGGCGAGCTTCTTATCGACGGCTTTTTGATTGTCTTTGAGGTCAGCGACGAGTTTTTCGAGGGCTTGGATCTTCTTGGAGAGTTCATTCTCGCTGCCTTGATTTGCGGTCTCGCTGTCATTGTGAGCCTTGGTGAGAGCTTTTATGGCCTTGGATTGTGCGGCGATGGCCTTGTTATTCGAGCGGATGGTCTTGATCTCTTTATTGACGACCTTGAAGACATTGGCCCCCATGGTGAGAGCGGCCTTGTCGGCGATGGCTTTCATCTCTTCGTCCGTGCGATTGTTGGCGCGAGCGATTTTTGTGATGTCAGCGTCGGACCGTTGATTTGCGAGGGCCACTTTCTTGGCCAAGCTTTGAATGTGACTGTCAGCGACGTTGTTGGCGACGGCGATCTTCTTGATCTGCTCTTCAGTCACGTTGTTGGCGACGGCGATCTTTTTGATGTGATCGTCGGTGGGGATCAAGGCCTTGGCGATCGCTTTGATTTGATCAACAGTGACATTGTTCTCGATTGCGATCTTCTTGATTTCGTCAGTAGTCACGTTGTGATCGACGGCGATCTTCTTGATCTCGTCAAAGGTCACATTGTTGCTGATCGCAATTTTTTTGATCTCATCCGCCGTAATGTCGTTCTCGACGGCGATCTTCTTGATCTCAGCGCGACTCTCTTTGAACTTGATATCGAACTTCTTCGCAGCGAGATCTGCCGCGATCTTTTCAGACTGCTCGGTGATCCACTTCTCTGTTTTAATTTTATTCTGGTGATCGAGGACCATGACGACCGCGATGGCAACGACGATGGCCGCTGCGACGGTGATGTAGCCCTGAAAACGAACGGCGCCTTTGAGTTCATCGAGGCCGCCTTTGACGACTCGAATTTGTTCTGAGGCGCGGCCATAGGAGCCGTTGACATCTTCTTGCAAGGTTTTTAGATGCTCTTGCAAGGCGTCCATGACTTTATCGTTGTTTGACATTTAAGGGCCTCCCTTTAAAGAAGGGCTTGAACTTAAGAAAGACAATGAGTCCCTTTGGAACCCTTGTCTTTCAGGAGATTCGTCAATTTTCGTGGCGACTACTCTGCTTGAGATCCAAGATCCAAGTTATCCGAGGATTCATCTCTGAGCAGGTCTTCCACACCATTTCCATTGGCGCCTTGAGCGATTCTGCGCTCTGCTTCGTCGAGGTAGACCCCGATTTTCCGGTGGCGTTTGTAGCGATGGTCGAGGAGCTCTTCTCGGGATAAATCTTTGAAGTCAGAGAAACCGCGGAGGATGGCTTCGCGAACAGTTTTAATTGTATCCATGTGATTGCTGTGGGCGCCGCCTGCTGGCTCGTCGAGGATCTCGTCGATGATGCCGAAGACCTTGAGGTCCTTGGCGGTCAACTTCAGGATATTCGCGGCGGAGCTGGCGAACTCTGCGGACTTCCAGAGAATGGTCGCGCAGCCTTCGGGAGAAATGACGGAGTAGTAAGAGTGCTCAAGCATGAGGATGCGGTCGCCCACTCCAATGCCTAAGGCGCCTCCACTGCCGCCCTCGCCGATGACAACACAAATCACAGGTGTGTTGAGGCGGGCCATTTCTAGCAGGTTGCGAGCGATGGCAAAGGCTTGTCCTTTGCGCTCCGCTTCGATTCCTGGGAAGGCTCCGGGGGTGTCGATGAAGGTGACGATGGGCAGGCCGAATTTGGCGGCCAGCTTCATCTTCGCCAGGGCTTTGCGATAGCCCTCGGGGTTGGCGCAACCGAAATTGCAGGCGATCCGCTCTTTCGTCGTCTTGCCTTTTCGGTGACCGACGATGACACAGCGTTCCTCGCCGATCGTGCCGAACCCAGTAAACATCGCACCGTCGTTGCCGGTCACGTAGTCGCCATGGAGTTCCACGACGTCTGTGAAGAGCATTGATAGGTAGTCGCTGAATACAGGTCGAGCAGGATGGCGGGCCACCATGACTCGCTGCCACGCTGAGAGGTTTAAGAAGATTTCCTTCTTTAGTTCCTCTGAACGGCTGCGCATCTGAGAAATTTGGCCAGTAAGATCCATCTCTGTGGTCTCGGCAAAGTTCTCTAATTCTTCGATTTTCGCGTCCAATTCGATAATTGGATGCTCGAACTCAAGGATGTGTCCGACTTTTTGAGTATTGGTGGCCATCTACGGCATACCCTCCGAATTGTGATCTTCTCACAAGTTGAAGCACACGGATCATACCGTTTCATTGACTTAGACTCTAGAACCGGCCTAAGATCGACAGGAAATCAGCGCCTGTATTCAAGAGCCCTTCTGCTTGGCATGCCAGCTTTTCCAAGCCCTAATCACTTTTCCCCAACTTTTGTCATTTCGTGAGGGTTCTGGAATATCCTTCGCGTTTGACAACTTTTGCAGGGCATCGGTCAACGCTTGAAGTTCTTTCCACTCCATATCTTCACCCTCAAGGTTCTTGATTAGAGTCGGGATCACCTCTTTCACATTGCGAGCACCAAGCGCGACGGTGGCCTCGATACGAATGAAGGGAGAGTCGCTCTCAAGGCCGCGGCAAAGGGCAGGGTCAACAATTCTGGAGCGACGGTTACCTAGATATCTCGTCGCTAAAGCGGCGATCTGCTCATCGGGGTCTTCCATGGCCCGAATGAGGACCCGCGTTGTATCCGGGTTCTCCACTCTGTTGAAGACCGTCACGATCTTCTTACGTTGAAGGGTGTTACCCTGATCGTAGAGGTCTGACAGCGCAAAGATCGCAGGGTCGGAGTCGATCACAGCTAAAGCCGAGATAGCCGCCAAGCCAACCTCATTCGTACTATCCTTCAACAGCGCGACGAAGACCTTCACGAGACCTGGGTCGCGGTAGTGAACGAGAGTCTCCACGCATATCCGGCGAACAGATGGGTCGACGTCCTTTGTGCCTTGTATCAGGAACGGCTTGAACTGCTCGGGGAGCTTCTTCAGCTTCTCAAAGATCAGGCTCGCGTAAATGCGGCAAAGCTTATCCTTATCCGTGGTCAGGACCTTCCCAATCAGATATAAATCCTTGGACTTCTGATAGCCCTCCTTATGCGCGAGCGTATGAAAAACATAGAGTCCATTCCGGCGCTCCTTCGCATCTTTCGCCTGAATCAGGCTCTTAATCAGAGGCTTGTGGCTCTCATTACCAAGCTGATAAATAATCGCCCGACGAGGGACCTTCACCGAGGGGCGCAGGTCTTTATCGAGGGCTTTTATGAGCATAGGCACCGCCAAGCTCAGCTCCTTCTCTTTTTGAAGCCAGGGCTTTGAGGCGAGGATCTCAAAAGCTTTCAGACCAAGTTCTCGTTCGATTTCGTCCTTCGATTCGAGCAAGGAGACGATGAATTCTCGGTCTTCAACGGTGGCGTGGGTGACGATGAGTTTCTTGTAACGCCTTAGGCGCTTCTTATCTTTGCTCTGCAGCCCGGAGATATAAAGCGAGACAGCCTCGGGGTTGTAGTTGTCGGCCAACTTATCAACGGCCCAGTAAAAACGCTCTTCGCCCCCGCTTTGGGCAGCGTATATGTAGAACTTGGTCTTCAGATAGGGAAAGGCAACAAAGTATAAGAGTAGGGTAAGGAGCATGAAGGAGAAGAATCGACGCAGCCACTTTGCCTGCACGTTTCCTCGCTCTTTCTCCGCCTCAAGCTGACGTTTGGCCAGACGGTCCGCGACTCGACCTTCCTTGCCCCGCTCTTTGGGAGCGAGCGACTTAAATTTACTCTCCGCGGGCTTCACTGCGGCTCCGTCTGGGCTTGCAGCAGCATTTGTCCCCGTATTTTCGGGTATTCCAGCCTCCACACTATTTTTTGAGTCATCAGCGCCGTTTTCGACCGTTTCAGCTGATTTTTCGGGGCTTTCGGGCTCTTTTGGGGTCGAAACAGCAGCTGAGGCGCCGGTTTCAGGTTTTTTTTCAGCATCTTTCGGGCTTTCCGCCGCTTTTTCGACCTCTACGGCCTCTGGAGCGGGGATTTCGTCGCCTTTTTCACCGTTTTCGGCGTCCTTAGGCGCGTCATCGGAGCTTTTGGCCGAGTTTTCCGTCTTTTCCTCTGATTCCGGGCTCTCCGGAGCGTCTTCGACGGTTTTTATCGCTTCAACTGGCTCTTTGCTGCCATTTTCTTCCATTTTTCGACCCTTCAGGCGTGACTGATGCCGGTTTAACACGCCTTTTTTGAAATTCGTTCCAGAAAATCCCAGGCTGCAATCGACGGATAGGCGCCGACCCTTTAATAATAGGGGTTATGAAGCCCAAGATACTCTGTCTCTTCGTCCTCTTCTCTACCCTATCAGGCTGGTCATCCGTCGCCCCGGACGAACCCGATGCCGCCAAAGGCTCTGTCATCGAACTTGAGAAGAACGATCTCAAAGAAAACGGCCCCGTCCATCAAGCCCTCACTGGCCTTTCTCTCATCAACGACGAAAACAATGAGCAGCGCTTCACCTTCAAAGTTTTCTCCGCCTCCGGAGAAGCGGCGTCCAGACTGGGACAACGAGACTTTGACTTCGATATCACAAGCGACGACCTAGACCGCCTTGTTTGGGATCTCAATGGCCAAAACTTACACATTCGTAAAGACCCAAAGCTCGGCGCCGTGCTCGAAGAAATCGTTGTCTGGGCCGGAGAGACGCCTTTTCGCTTTGTGACGAAGACAACGTTGTTCCCAAAAGACGGCCTCAAAAGCGGCGTCACCACCGTGAAGAAAGAAGGCTTCTTCCTCGCCTACCGTGGTGACCAGGTTGAAACGATCAATTTTAAAGGCGAGCTAAGCCTCAATTTTGAACTCAGCGGCTTCCAAGAACTTGAGCTACCCAGCGGCAAAAAAACTAGAGCTATTCGTGTCGCCTTTGAAATCGAACTCGACTTTGAAGAAGCTCAGGAGCTTGTCCCAGACAACCCGAAGGTCTCCAACCTCAGCCTCTCAGCCCTGCTCTGGTTCGAAAAAGGCCAGCCCATCTTGATCACACAGAGAATCACAGGGTCTCGCGGCCCCGTCCGAATCAAGGTCCTTCAGACAGTCGCAGAGCTTAAGAAGAGCAGCGCCGGCTTTTGACGACGGTCGCGCAAGACCGGGCGGTCACATAGAATCGCCCCTACCTGGCCAATCATATGACCCACAGCCCGCAGCAACGCGAAAAAAAATGTAGTGCTAGACCAAATCCAGGGCAAACTCAATCGTTGATGATGTCGTCGGGGTCTCTCAGGCGGCTTTGGATCTCTCTGATCCCAGGGCGTCGTGAGGCTTTCTTGCTCGCCATGCTTTGGATGAGGTCGTCGAGCGCGCTATCTTCGAGGTCGTCTTTGAGGTGGTGCAATGGCTCTTTGCGATGCTTATTCAGCACCTCGGCCACGGTCTTCCCAACAAAGGGAGCTTTTCCTTCAATCACAAAGTAGAGCGTCAATCCGAGGGAATAGATATCGCTGGCAAAGTCCCCATCGGCTCCTGAGATAAACTCTGGAGGCATGTATTGAGGAGTCCCCACCATTTTGTCGGAGCGATCGGGGGGATCGTCATCGAAGCGGTGTAGGCCGTAGTCCATCACTTTAATCGCGCCGTTATCGGACAGCATGATGTTCCCAGGCTTGATATCTCGGTGAATCACACCGAGCTCTTCGAGTTGGCAGAGGGCGTCGACGAGGCCTCGGAGGATGTCCATGATCGTCTGGTCATCGGGCTTTTCTTTGAGTTCGCGGCGCCACTCTTTGAGGTTTTGCCCTTCAACAAGCTCCGTCACCAAGAATGAGACCCGTGAGCCATGGAGCTCCTCATTGCCGCTGGCGTAACCGGTCGGAGACCCAGGAATCGACAGACGAGCTGCGAGGTCTTGCTCTCTGGCCCATTGCCCCTCAATGAAGTCATCCCCATAGCATTCGCTCTTGAGGATCTTGATAGCAACCGGCCCGCCGCTGAGGACGTTGCGTCCGCGAAAGACCATGCCATACGAGCCATAGCCGATAATATTAAGCATCTGATAGCGGCCAGCGAGGACCGGCAACCTTGAGACGGGCTCTTTAAGTCGGGGTTCTTTTGTCGGGCGACCCTGGTTTAGATCGGTGGTTGCGGTGAGGTCGACCGTCCCTGACTGAGAGGCTTTGACCGTTGGGATCGCTGAATCTGAAGACATCGCGGGGAGGCGTTGAGCACGGCTTGTGTCCCAACGGGTTGACCCGCGGCGGCGCTTCCTCTCCGACTCCGACTCTCCCACAAAAGTGACCTTCCTTTCCCCAACAAAGACAGCGCGATCCTAGCCGATAACGAAGGACGGAACAAGCTTCTAAATCAAGGATTTCGCGGGCTAAAGACTGATTTACTTTAAGAATGGATGACCTAGCGCTATGCCTATGGCTTCGTAGTCACCCCAAGACTCCGATTTCTTCTGCCGTTCCACCTGAGCTTTCACAGTATATAGCGGGCCATAGAGCGGCGAGAGTTCGACTCCAACTCGAAGATCTGCTTCTGCCGCTTCGAGCCATCCACGGCTCAAAAATAGCTTCGCCAGTTCAACCCGTGCTGGAACATATTCCGGCTCGATGCTCAGCGCCCTGCGCAGATAAACCTCTCCGTCCTCATCCTTCTTCAAGGCCAGAGAGAGGCGAGCAAAACGGGTGAGCAAAGCGACATTTCGAGGAGAGATTCGGAGCCCGAGGGCTGTCTTTTCGAGGGCTTCTTTTTTCAAGCCTCGACGTTCATAAACTCGGGCCCGTTGCCAGAGCCGCCCCAGCTCCGCCCTCTTTCCCTCATTCTGGGCTCTAAGTCCCAGGTTCCTCCCCTTAGCGATCTGACGTCCAGAGAGTTCACTTCGCCCTGCTTTGAGCCTCTCTTTCAACGCTTTGAGAGCTGCAGGAGAGATTGGATGGCGATCTTTGAAAACAGAGGATGCGCCGTTACTGCCGAACATGGCTTCTTCAGGAATGAGAGCGCTGTATGCTTCGACCAGGCTCTCTCCTGGAATAGCTTGACTCTCTAAAATCTCAAGCGCCCGCGTATCCGCCTGTCGGCAGAGATCTTCGGGCCAGGATCCGCTTCGAAAAGATCGGATCGAGCGGGCTAGCCTCGAAACCGTCCGAACTGGGACGGAGGCTGCCCGGAGCGCCTGTTCTTTCTCCCAGCTCAGCGCGCATTGGCCGCCTACTTTAAGGAGTCCTTCTTTTCCGTGAAGCTCTAGGTGCGCTTGCATGTGAGCCATCAAGGCCATGATGGCGCGTCCCGGCTCAAAGGGTTGGCGGTCGATGGCGAGAGAGCGTCGGCCAATCAGGCCCATCAGGCCACGGCTGAAGAAGACTTGCTCTGAGTGGATAAGGGCGATGGGGCTGGGGTCGTTGAGGATCCAGATTTTCGATGTCTTCCTTTGATCGAGGGATTTCCATGCGTCCCGACAAGACCGACTCAAGGCATCGTCTTTGCGCGAGCGACCGTGGAGGGTCATGAGGAGACGTGAGAGGGAGTCAAGCTGTTTGATAACAGGGATTTGCTCAGGCTCAGGCTCGGGGTTTCTTCCTGCTTTCTGGCTTGTGCATGAGAGGCAGGGCAGAAGAGTTAACAGCAGGATTAGAAAGCGCGATCCGAGAGAGGGTTTGAAGTGAGGGCTTTTCATGGGGTCGACTCTGTCGTGTGGGCCTTGAGTTGTTTTCTTGGGACTTATTAGAGCAAATGGAAAAAGGCGGGACTGAGTCCCGCCTTTTTCCGTGAGTTTTGCTTGAGCGCCTTTTCGGCCTTAGTTGCGTCGTGGTCGCTCTTTGAGGGCGACGATCCAGCCGTTGCGATAACCGAGGAAGATGATTCCCGATTTGAACTTGGTCTTCTGGACGCCGGTGCGCAGTGTATTTTTGCAGTAGAAGTCGACGCCTTCAACTTCGAGGGCGTCGCGGAAGAAGCCTTTTTTCTTATCGAGCTTAACGATTTTGGCTTTGTTGTTGAGCGAGGGCTCAAGGACATAGCAATCGCTGAGTCCGTCGGCGAGGTATTGTGTGGCTCCTTTGCGGCTCCACAGGACCTTGTGCTGAGTTTTGTTGAAGATGCGACCTTGACGCTCGTAGGCGTGGATCATTGGAGTCTTTTTGATTTCGGTTTCTTCGAAGCTCTCAACTTCGTTGAAGGCGTAGACGTTGACGCCGACGCTGACGGGCTGACGAGTAATGCGTCCGCCGGTTTCGTGTTTCCATTCGAGGCGACCGTCGAGGGTTCCAACAACGTAGAGGCTGTAGTCGTCGCTTGGGAGATAGAGGAGGTTGGCCTTTTCGTTGAGGAAAGGATCGGCGGTGAGCTTGCGTCTTGCTTTGAAGGGCCAGATCACTTTGCCTTTGACGCCGTCAATGCGGTAGGCCTGTCCGTCTTCGGATGAGACGTAGACGGAGTTGGCTTGGGCAGCGGGGCGAGCGGAGATATCGTCGTTCGTTCTGTAGAACCAGTCGATGCTTTGGTCTTCTTTATTGATGGCATAGATGCGATCGTCCCAAGAGCCGACATAGACGTGAGTGAGGCTCGCGACGGGGGGGCAGCTGGTTGAGAAGGGGAGGCGCACGCGCCAGAGTTCGCTTCCGCTGTCGAGGTCGATGGCGAAGAGTTGGTCACGAGCGACGATAAAGACTTCGTCGTAGCGGCCGAGGCTCTTTCTTTCTTTTGGGTCGTAGACATAGACGGCGATGGGGTTTTCGGCGTCGGGGGTGTCGAGGGGAGCGCCGACGTCGAAGAGCCAGTTGACGCGACCGCTTTGCATATCGATTTGATAGAGGCGGTTGCTCTGGGTGTATGCGTAGACGTGTTCTCCTTGCAGGGTGATCCCTGTGAGGATTTCGTCGGAGATTTGGGAATCCCAGTATGTTTCAAAGAAGAACTCATCGATTTTCTTATCGTTGAGTACAGGGCGTTCGCGAGAGACCTCTGCTTGAACGCTTTTAATATCTTTGCGCTGATCAAAGCGACGATTCCGAACGTTGAGGCAGCCTCCTACGATGAGGAGAGTTGCTACACAACTGATAATGACACGTGTTCTCATATCGCCTTGTTTCCTCTCTATGAGCACCAAGCTTTTGCTTAGGATTCATAGCCTGGGATGAAATCTTGTAAGTCGATTTCATGTTCCTCTTCGTATTTCTGAATTTTCTCGATACGAGCGAGATCATCATCGATACGGGTTGCGAGTTTTATCACATAAGGTTTTCGGTTTTGGCGCGCGTGTAGGTCTTCAATAAGACCAGCCCACGAGCCTTCATATAGTTCGTCGCGAATTTCCATAAGAAGACGCTCTTCACGACTCAATCCACCAGCAAAGGCTTGATGACGATCGTCCACGACCTCTCGCTTCTGTCCCCGTTTTTAAGAGAGAAAGACCGCGCTTGAATCTGCGACAAGGGGTCTTATTCGTCCTCTCCGGGACTTTTCAAATCTGTCTTAATGGTCCGTTTCACGGCAAGCCATCTCTTCGAGACAAACTTAGGAGTTTTGTTTGCTGTGAAGAAATCGGATCCGCGACGTTGGTAAGTAAGTTGAAGAATGTTCTCGGTGACATCCCGACGGTGATCACCGGTTACTTTGACGATATTATCGTTACTAAGTCCCCGAAATGTAAGCACCAGCCAATCCATCTCTACATCGAAGCGACGAAAAATAGCGACGCATTTTCGAGTTTCTCCAGCCTTGATCGTCGGCATAGCGAGCTTTCGAGTGGCTGGATCGGCATTCAGGTTTGTTTTAGTCTTCGAGATGGTCAGGTCAACTTGGGAGTAAAGTTTCTCTCCTTTTTTGACTTTGCCGCGATACCGCAGGATCGCTTCGACCTTTTTGAAGACGGCTGTGTCATGAACATCGTGATAGCTTTTGCGGTAGCGTGAGCGGAAGAGCTTGCGCTTATCGAGCTTGGCGTCCGCCTTTTTCTCGTCTTCGTCTCTGACACGAAGGCGATCCCATTTGCTGACGAACTTCGTCTTGCGATCTCGGCTTGAGGTCACGTTTTTGTTCTTGTCAGACTCTCCGGTCACGTTGATGAAGAGACGAACGTCTTTCTCTTCTTTATTCGTGAGCGTGTAGAAGACATAGAAGTAGTTTTCCGTGCGAAGTTGTTTGGCCGCGCCACTAAACTCGTGGGGAATTTTGCCATCTTCAACGCCCAAATCGTTGTTCATGGAGATCCAGCGCGGAGCTTCATGCTTGAATTTCAGGAACCATAGCCCTGAATTCTTGGCAATCTGCTTGGCCTTTTCATCCTCTTCAGCGTCTTGTCCAAAGCTTGTGATGGGGACAAGTAAAGTCAGTAACAACGTGCCTAATAGGCAAAACTTCGTTCGCATAAACCCAGCTCCCTCTCTTCGAGGTTATTCGTTCAGAAAGCCTGCTTCAATAAATTCAGACGTTCTGGCTCGAAGGCGCGTAATTATACGGGCCTTTTCGGGACGGTGTCAAGCTCGCGCTTCGATAGATAAAAGGCTCTGGAGCCCTTCAATATTAAGATCGCGATTGAGGACGATGATTCTCTCTCGTTCGCGTAGGCGCACGGTCATTGATTCGTCATCAACCGGTCACAAGCGTCGAAACTTTTGCAGTCACAGATGTAAGATGTTATGCGCTCGGTCGAAGCCCAAGATTTAAACAAATCCATCGAGCAGACACACAGCTCTTTCCAGGGACACATTTTTCGCCTTGCCATGAGCCCTGTGTGCTAAGTATGGCTGCCTGATCGAAATCGGGTCTGGCGATCTTCGACAAAGATTTTTCCTTCCCAAGAAAAACTTTGACTTATAAAAAGATATTTCTGAACCTTAGTCCCACACAGGGTTAAAGACCTATATGTAATTCAGGGTCAAGCTTAGAGATCAGCCTCTTTGTTAGATTAAGTTGGCTTCACCACGATTTACAAAAATACAGCGGAGACTTTTGTCGAGAGACAACTTTCTCCAACATTTACTTAAGTAATTCCAAGACTCCTAAATCCACTCGGAGAGAAGAGTTTTATTGATGTTATCGAAGCATCAAGGAAAGGTCCTTTCATGAAAAGCAGACGCTCTGGTTTCACGCTCATTGAGCTTTTGGTCGTGATCGCCATTATCGGTATCCTCGCGACATTCCTCGCTCCTTCACTCTTGTCCGCGAAAGAAAAAGCGAACAAGCAGAAGTGTGCCAACAACCTTCGTGGTATCGCACTGGGGCTTATCCAGTATTCCAACGAAAACCGTTTCTTCCCACACATGCAGCCTTTGGCAACTCCTAACTTGCCAACAGACGTTGCAAAAGTTTTCCGCACATTGATCTACTTCAAGTACATCGACAACGCGGAAGTCTACATCTGCCCATCTTCTGAAGATTTCCCAATCCAAGTTGATGACGCTGTGACAAACAACCCAAAGCAGTTCCAGTGGAACAGCGCAGCAGCTTCTGGCTCCAACCAAAAGCCTATCTTCGCTCCACCCGATCCAGACATCACCGATGCTAACTTCCTCCAGTTGAGCTACACATACCTCCGTCGTAAAGTGAACTCTTCTTCAGCTCGCTCAGATACTATTATCGGTGCTGACAAAGCTGTGAAGGAAGACTTCGACGCTGCTGACACAGGAACAGGAACTGCTGCTGGCCCGACAGGAAACCACACTGATGGATTCAACATCATGTATGGTGACGGTCACGTCGACTATGCTAAGACTTCTGAAGAAGCCATCATGACTCGCATGACTCAGCGTCTTCACATGGGAACATTCGATCCAACCAAATTCTCTGGTAAGTGATCGAAGCTCGCTCTCCTGAGCAAGCTCCCAAAATGCTTAAAAGAGGCGGCCATCCGGTCGCCTCTTTTGCATTTGTCACCCTCAAGCCTGAGAGCGACAACGATCAAACTCCCAAGAGATAGTTCTGAACCTTAGTGCCACAGAAGTTTACAGACCTCTATGTGATTCAAGGTCAAGCACAGAAACCGGCCGCTCTCCACTCGGAGAAATGAGCTGATGGGTCCTCAAAGAAAGGTCTGCTCATGAGAATCAGACGCTCTGCTTTTACACTCTTAGAACTGTTCGCTGCGATGGCCATCATCGCCATTCTCGCCGCATTCTTTCTCCCGACAATATCGATCTCAAGAGGAAAATCGAACAAGCAGAAGTGCGCCAACAACCTTCGTGGTATCGCACTGGGGCTTATTCAGTATTCCAACGAAAACAGCTTCTTCCCACACATGCAATCTTTGGAAAGTCCAAACTTGACCACAGATGTCGCTAAGGTTTATCGCACCTTGATCCACTTGAAATACGTCGATAGCCCCGAAATCTACATCTGCCCAGATTCTGAGGACTTCCCAATTGAGCTTGACGACACTGTGATAAATAACCCAAAGCAGTTCCAGTGGAAAAGCCCGACGGCCTCCGGCTCCAACCTTGCGCCCATCTTCGCTCCACCCGATCCAGACATCTTCACCGATGCTAACTTCCTCCAGTTGAGCTACACATACCTCCGTCGTTCCGTGAAGTCTTCTTCAGCTCGCTCAGATACTATGATCGCTGCCGATAAAGCTGTGAAGGAAGACTTCGACGCAGCTGACACAGGAACCCAATTTTTTGGCCCTGTTGGAAACCACAGCGACGGATTCAACATCATGTACGGTGACGGTCACGTCGACTACGCGAAGACCTCTGAAGAAGCCATCATGACTCGTATGACTCAGCGTCTTCACATGGGAACAGTCGATCCAACCAAATTCTCTGGTAAGTGATCGAAGCACCAAATCCAAAGAAGGGCGGACACAGGGTCGGAATGCCGGACCACTACCCCTACATGGCCAATCATATAACCCACAGCCCGCAGCAACGCGAAAACCTGTATAGGGGCGGTCCCTGTGTCTGTCCGGGATTTATTGTTCGCCCGGGATTTATTGTTCGTCGGGGAATGGAACCAAATCCCAAGAAGGGCGGACACAGGGTCACGCCCCTACATGGCCAATCATAT
>JARGOJ010001249.1 GCA_029210225.1 Planctomycetota bacterium | reverse complement strand
GGCTTTGCCGAGAGAGGGCGTGTCAGCACCCTGCGGGACTCCCAGTTATATGGCTCCAGAGCTTGCCGAGGGCGACGGGAAACAAATCGGACCGTGGACGGATGTCTTTCTTTTGGGGGCGATGCTTTGTGAAATACTCACTAGAGAACCTCTCTACCAGGGGCGAAACATTGGTATGGCGCTCATCATGGCGTCGAAGTGCAAGCCTCCTGAATTGCCAAAAGAGACCCCCGAGGAATTGAAGCAAATCTGTTTGAAGGCTTTGGCAAAAGAACCCGCCGACCGTTACAGCGATGTCGAATCTTTGCAGCAGGCGCTGCGCGCCTATTTATCCCATCGAGAGAGTCTTCAAATCAGTGATCGGGCGTCAAAACTTCGGGAAGCCTGTCAGCAGAGGATGACATCGGATGTCCAACTGGCAGATAGAGAACGCGTTCAACTGTACGCCGATTATGCGGAGGTCGTGGCGGCTTACAAACAGGCTTTGTTGCTTTGGGAAGGGAATGCCGGAGCGCTTTCTGGAGAATTAGAGGCGCGCATTGAATTCGCCGCAACGGCTATTCGCTTTCATGATTTGGGACTCGCGGATGCCCAGTTGGCTAACGTCAAGGAGACGAATGAAAAAGCTCAGGAGTTACACGAACAAATCAGTGATTTGAAACGCCAGAGAAGCAGGCAGAAGAACGCGCTTCGGCGATTGAAACAGACTCTCTTTGCGGCGGTCACGGTTGTTCTAGCAATGACGTCTATCGGCTTTTATTTTGTGAATGCAGAGAAGAATAAAGTCAAGGCGAAGAATGAGGAAGTTGAGCGGCAAAAAGAAGAGGCTCATATCCAACGAAACCTGGCCAAGGCAGAGGCAAAGCGCGCTGAAGCGCGTTTTAGCATCGCGGATCGCGCACTGAAGAAATTAGTTTATGAAGTTCGAGAGGAACTCGGTCCTCTCCCCTGGCGGGAAACGAAGGAGGTGCGTCGGCGCTTGTTAGAGGTGGCGCGGAATGGCCGTATTGAACTTGCGCAGGGTTATCGTGAGGAAAAGAACGTTGGTCGAGAATATGCAGTGACTCTTCTCGAATTGGCATCAATTTGGAAAACTGAGGCACGTCTACCAGAGGCATTGAAAGCGCTTGAAGAAGCTCTCGTGATTTTCCGCCGCCTAGTAAAGATTGATTCTTCTAATATTGAGGCCCAGCGAGATGTGTCGGAATCACTGGATGGAATAGGCGACGTGAAGAGGAATCAAGGTAATCTTGCAGGAGCCCTGGAGAAATATAAGGAAAGTCTCGCCATTCGGGCAACGCTTGCGGAAGCTTTTCCTAGCAATACTATTGTCCAGCGGGATCTGGTGCTTTCACTGGATCGAATTGGGGACATAAAAGAGAGTCAGGGGGATCTTGAGGAGGCCCTGAAGAAATATGAGGAGTGTCTGATAATTTCTCGTGGTCTGGCTAAGTCAGACCCTTCCGATGTTCAAACTCAGCGAGACCTGGCCATTGCGTGGTCGGGAATTGGAGATGTGAAGAGGCGACAGGGCGATCTGAATGCGGCCCTCAAAAGCTACCAGCAAAGCCTTGCAATTGACATGAAGCTTGCCAAAGCCGCTCCTTCCAATGCTCTGAATCAACAAGACCTGTCTGTTTCACTGGCGAGGCTGGGCGATGTTTATATGAGCCAGGGCGATCTTGCGGGGGCCCTCAAAAGCTACCAAGAAAGTCTTGTGCTTCGGTCAAAACTTTCTAAAGCAGACCCTTCTAATGCTAAGGCTAAAAAAGATGTGGCGGTTGCACTGGCGAAAATTGGATTTGTAAAAGAGCGCCAGGGTGATTTCGTAAGCGCGCTTAAGCATTTTCAACAATGTTTAGTAATTACCCGTGGGCTGTCCGAGGCAGATCCTTCAGACGCCCAGGGCCAGCTAAATTTGTCCATTTCACTATCGAGAATCGGGCTTGTCAAAAAGAATCAGGGTCTTCTCACCGCGGCTCTCAAAAATTATCAGCAGTGCATTGTGATTCTTCGTGACCTGTCCAAAAGAGATCCCTCCAATGTTAAAGTTCAGCAAGGCTTGTCTGGCTCGTTGGAAAGGATAGGAGAGGTTAAAGAGCGTCAGGGCGATCTTGCTGGGGCCCTCAAGAGCTTTCAGGAGTGCCTTGCCATTCGATCAGATTTTGCCAAAGCCAATCCTTCCAACCCTCAATTTCAGCGAAGCTTGTCAATAATACAGGAGAGGATTGGTAGTATTAAATTGAGACAGGAGGATTTCGCGGGGGCTCTAAAGAGCTACCAACAATGTTCCATTATTTTTCGCGACTTGGCCAAAAGAGATC
>JARGOJ010001248.1 GCA_029210225.1 Planctomycetota bacterium | reverse complement strand
CTATGGGAGTCGGACCAATCGATCTCTTGGCTGCCCTGGGTCTTCAAGCTGATACCCGCATTGCTCTTGACGACAGGGTTGGTCTTCTTCTTCATGCCACGTAGCAAGAGCCCGAACTTTGGTTTTCTTGGCAAGCGCTCGGCTCGCAAGACTGGATTCGGCGCCAACGTCAACCTGGGGAACTCAGGTCGGATTCACAAAGATCACCGCGTCGTGATGAGGGTTAAGGTCGAGCGTGGAGCGCTCCCAGCAGATCCATATTTTCGAGGCAACGTCTTCGACATTTATTGGCGAAATAAATGGCACCAGGCCGTCCCGGAATGGCAAGGCAACTTGGAAGCCACGAACGGCGTCTTCCTCTTTTCTAGAAGTGGTTGGCGTGGAGAACCGAACACAACCTTACTCTTCAACCTCGAAGCAGCGAAGCACTCGACGATCTTTACAGCGGGGCCGACAGAGACGATCCAGTTTCCCCGAGAGAACTTTCAGCTCATGTTCTTCGGGCTCCACTCCGGTTTTCTCACCCCAGGACAGCACTTGAAGGGACGCCAATATCGTACAGAGGGTTGGGCCGACCGGCCGCATCTGTCTCTAAGTGGCGTCGCTGATCGCCGCGCTCAAGGACGCTGTCTATTGCTTCCAAGAGGCTTAAAGAAGCCAACCCTCAAGAAAATCACCCAGTCCATCTATCTCTCTGAGAAAGAGACTCCTTCGACAGCGCTTGAGAGAGCTGAGGTGCTCACCCGCCACTTTCAGACGAAGTTCCGCTACAGCCTCGACATCCCGGACTCTGAAGGGAAAGACCCCATCCTCTACTTCCTTATGGAGTCCAAGACCGGGCACTGCGAGTTCTTCGCCTCAAGCTTGGCCTTGCTGCTTCGCGCTGAAGGCATCCCAACTCGCCTTATCAACGGGTATCGAACGCAGGAGTATGACGAGCTCAACGGAGAACACGTGGTTCGTGAAAGCAACGCTCACGCCTGGGTCGAAGTTCTGATTCCCGAGCGCGGTTGGGTTCGTTTCGATCCCACGCCTCCGTCCTCTGAGACGGCCGACGAGAACGGGGTCTTTGGAACGGTGACGAAGTGGTTCGATGACAAGTGGGCTCGCTACGTCATGGGCTTCTCGTCCTTTGACCAGAAGAAATGGGTGAAGCGTCTCGTCGCCCAGATCGGTGAGATATTCCAGAGTGAGAAACCCTCGAAGTCGATTCAAGCGGCTCGCTCTGCATTGATCGTTCTGGCTGGAGTGCTGCTCGCCCTCTTCGCCTTTTTCTTTCGCCGCTGGTGGATGAAACGGCGTCTACGACGCTTGAGGGCATGGGGTTTTACAGGGAATTTTGAGAGTTCGAAGGTCCTAGGAGAGATCTTGAAGCACTTTGATGAGCTTGGCCATGGCAAGGAGAGCCATGAGACGATTGAGGAGTATTCTAGAAGGATGGTGTCGGGAGGTCATTGCGAGGCTGACTTTGATGAGTTGGCGCGTCGTTATTCTGAGCTTAGGTTCTCGCACTCTTTAAGAAGAGATCCAAAATGGGATAGAGGTCTAGCGAGGCACTTGAGTGGTTTTTTACTCAGGCAAAAGGGATAAAGAAATTATGACTTTTTCGGCCCGTTCTGCGGCTTTGATTTTCGCGCCTCTCTGTAAGCTAGTGTTTGAGGGGCTTACGCAGCGCAGGCAGATTGAAGTTCGTGTCATCGCCTCGTCATCGTAAAGTTTATCGGGCTTGTTCCTTGATAAAGGCTTGGTGATAACCATAAAATCGCGCCGCGTGCGACTTTCATCCGAATTAAGGAATAAGTCACGAGTTTTAGTGAGACTTAGTGAGTTTCTTTTGCTCAGAAGGCAAAGGATACGGTAGTTAAATGCCAATTCACGGGTTTTAAGACAAGTTGGATTTATCCCGTAGAGGGGTCTATAAATTGATGGAGTCACCCTTGCGTTCGAGTTTTAGGAAGTCCAAGTCTTCAACGGAGGAAGACATGAGGGGCGTAGCCAAAATGGGCCGAGTTATCCAGAGATCGCTACTCTTATGCGGCATTTTCGCGATTATCTCAATCGGGTTACCAGAATCGGTGTTTGCGCAAGACGCGCAGTTCCGAAATGGGGTTAAAGCCTTTGAGGAAGGTCGTTTTGAGGATGCTGAGAAGTCGTTTACGGACGTCTTGAAAGCCAATCCGAGCAATGAAGACGCTTTATCGTTTCGCGATGAAGCGGGCTACAAGTTCTGGGTTGAGGTGTTGGCCCGCGGTGGCCGCCTTGGAACCCTTGCTCGTCGACTCTTAAAGCGTGCCGAAAGTGGCGCGAAGAAGGATCGACAGAGTG
>JARGOJ010000139.1:10802-13082 GCA_029210225.1 Planctomycetota bacterium | reverse complement strand
TGAACCGGCACTCCCTCACGGGAAATGGATTTTGAATCCATCGCGTCTACCAATTCCGCCACTCTGGCTTGGCACGATGAATTTACCAAAAGCTCCGATCCTTGTCATGAGCCAAGTTCCGACTTCCATGTGTTTTTTTCCTGTGGTCGATATATGCCCCCGAGTTTCTTAAGCTAGAGGCTATGAGATGCCACAAACTTATCGTCAAATTCCTACTGACAGCCCCCTGTCTTCTCCTCATGATCGCCTTCTGTCAGGCCGAGGTCCCCGATGTAGCCCGCACAACTAGCGATCTCCAGTCGAACGATCCACAAGTCCTGTTTCGCGCTCTTTGGACCCTCAATTACCCTTCAGCCAAGTCCTTGTCTAAAACCGAAAAGGCCAAGCTAAGCAAACTTGTCATCAAGATTAGCTCCTCGCCCTCCAGCAAGCTCAAATACGCCGCCATTCGAGCACTGATTCAGCTGGATCCAACAGCCCTCCCCAGGCTCACACCCACACTCCTTGACGACAAGGATCCAGCCATACGCGCAGAGATTCTCTTTGCCCTCCTCCATACCGAGCAATACCCCACAAAAAATGTCAGCCCTCAACTGAACTTCGCCCTTGTTCACAAGAGCAAGCTCCTCCGCAACGCAGCGATACGATATGTAGAAAAAATTCCAAGCGAACATATCAACCTAGTTAACTCCCTCATCAAAAACTACGTTCTCTATGGCCTCTCCGACTCCCGTCCCCGAACCATCATCGGCCATCTCCGATCTCGCGCTCGCCCCGCGATACTCAAAGCATTCGCCGAAGCCAACAAGCACGATAAAATCGCCGTCGCCGACCTTGCCACTCAAATTCCCATTCCCGACGCGAAACCATTTCTTGAACCCCTCGCCCGAGGCCTGAAATCGGAAGACCCAAGACAAGTACGTCGCACCACTGGGGCCGTTGGACGCCTAGGGCAGAGCGCACGGTCCCTCACCCCCCTCGTGCTCTATGTTTTGCAATCGGCGAAGCGCACCGATCAGAAAATGCTCGCCCTCACCACCCTCTCCAAAATTTCTTCAGACGACAAAGCCACCATCAAAGCTATCGGCAACTTCCTTGAAGATCGGAGCGTCGCCGTACAACGATCCGCTCTCAATGCTCTCTCCAGCTATCACCAAGACGCCCGCCTCGTTATCGACAAAATTATCGCTATCGCCGTACGACCCACAAAATCTCGAGATAGCAGCCCCCGCATCGCAAGAACTCTCCTCAAAAAACTGGCTCCCTACTCAAGGGATGGCCTCACGACCACTCTAAAGATGTTTGATAGCGCGTCCCCCACTGTACAGGCCCGTCTGCGAGAATTCTTGCCCTCCTTTGAAGGAAGCGAAAGCCTCGATGTCTACGTTGAACAATTCCCAAGCCTAAAAAGTCGGGGGCGTCAGGCTTGCATCATTTCAATCGCTAAACATCGCCATATCTTCCATGTGAAATTGAAGTCTCTTCTGCTCCTAGCCCTGAAAGATCCCCTACCCCAAGTCGTCGAAGATGCGCTCTTTCTCTGCGCTCGCTACCCCCTCGTGGACGACGAATTGAAACAGGCGGTCTTAAAACTAGATGATCGCAGTCGGGGCGAAATTCAACTCGCCAAAAAACTCTGCCAAAGCGCCTGGGCAAACGATCCAAGCAACGTCGCTGAGGCACTCATGATTCGAATAAAGAACGCGAAGTCTGTTCCCGATAGGTTCTACAACGCTCGAATCATTGAAGAGATGTCGAAGTGCCGGCTCTACACAACCCCTCTCTTAAAAGCCTGCCAGAATAGCGGTGACACTGAGCTACTCATCTCTTTTTGCAAGCTTATCAAAGAGAACAAAGTCCAGGATAAGTGGATCAGTACAGCGCTCATTAAACTTCTCAAGCACCCTGAACCTGACCTCCGAAAAAAAGCACTCGAAGCACTCGGAGTCGCAAACGACGACCTCGCCTGCGACGCCATCATCAAACACCTGCTGGCCCATTCAGAGGAAGAGCCCTTTCGATTAATTGCCAACGATAGCCTGTACCAAATTGGCCGGAACGCGCTCCGTCGAGTGACAACCTTCATTTTAAAGAACCAGGAAACACCGTCGATGTGGGCCCTCTATCGGTCCCTAACAAATCTTGCGTCTCCAGCAATCTCCTGTGAAGACGTTATTCTCAAAGGTCTCGGGAGCCCCACTCAAAGCATTCGCTTCGAAGCGATCAATCTTCTCCATTTCGAGCACAACATCACCGAACCGATTCTTCAACGATTAGTCG
>JARGOJ010000139.1:0-10792 GCA_029210225.1 Planctomycetota bacterium | reverse complement strand
GCCCTCCTCAAGGATCCAAAGGAAGCTAAGCACAACGCCATTTTCAACAGTCTAATTGCACGAGAAATCTGGGATCCGCGAGTTCTAGATCTCGCATATAAATTCGTCAATTTGGCCATTGAGAAGGACGACAAACTCAACTATCTCAATTCCATTCGCTACGTGCTCCATTATCCACTAAACACCGAAGAGAAGTCGCGAGCCCTTAAAGTTTTTCGTCCAGTCATCAATCACAAGGATAAGTTCATTCGCCTATACGCCTTCTTTGCTGTAGCGCTTTGCACAGATAACTGGACGCCCTGCCTCGACGAATTTTCAGCGATCCTCAACCACTCCATCAATGGCACAGAACGCCTCCTCACTGCCCTACTTCTCGTCACAATCAATGAAAGCAACGCGACGCTTGACTTTGCTCTTGAACACCGCATCCGAAATGAAAAAAGCTCCCGAGTCCTTGCAGCAGTCGGCGAGGCTCTCGCAAATCGAAACAACGAAAAGGCCGTATTAGAAATTCTAAGGCGTCGATTTGATGACATAAGAGACATGTTTTCAGCTCCGTTGAAACGAATTAGATTCAGCAATTCTAAAGCCGGCATTCAACTTTTTGAGTCAAAGCATGTATGGCTGCGAAAAATATTTTGCGAAGTCGTTGGATCGTATGAAGCTCCCAGCCCTGCGACTCAAGAGAGACTCTCCCAAGCCCTCAACGACCCGGATATTGATGTACAGGTGTTTGCTCTCGACTCATACAAGCGTTTCACTCCAAGCCCCAAGGCACTCTCAAGGATCTTAGAGCTGACCCGGTCAAAATTTGTGGACATTCAAGCGCCCGCTTTTCTCGCCATGAAACGAGCAGCTCCCTCACAAGCATCCCTCACTCGATTACTGGAAGGCTTGGAGCATCCAATTGGACGTGTTCGCAAAGCAGCCCTGAGAGCCCTACCCAATCAAATCACTAAAGCAAACGCCGAGATCTATCAATCTCTAGTTCCATTGTTTCAAAGGGAAAAGAACCTCAGCATTCGTGAAGACTACCTTCTTTGCTTACGATTGAGCTGTCCAAGCCCCGAGAATCTCGTTCTGCTCATCGAGAGCTTCCTCCGAGAAGAGTCAAAGAATAATCCGGACTTCCTTAGTGATATCCGCGACATGGTTGACGCCGGCTATTCTTTCAGTCAACTGGGCGAACTGCTCAAGCCGCTCTTGAAAAATGAGAGAGCCGTCATGCGGAGCCACGCATTATTGACTTACGGCGTTCTAGGACAAAAGGCTCGTCCATTCCTCAATGTGGTCAACGCTCTCAAAACAGATTCCAAAGTCGAGGTAAGATTCACAGCTTCAGTGGTCTCAGCGATCCTCAATGCCAAAGAGAAACAGGCCCTGGAGCTCATTAGAAAGGGCTTGGAGGCAGAACAAGACCTCGTTCGCCTGCGCGCAATCAGCTGTCTCGGATTCATTTCAAAGATTGAAGATTCAGACATTGACGCGCTCATTAAACTGCTGGATGACCGGTGGTGGAATATTCGCTGCCTTGCCATCGAGGAACTCGGGCGCATAGGCCCCAAAGCTAGGAAGGCTGCCGCCATTCTTGAGAAAAAATACTGGAGCTTTGGTGAAACGTGCCGCACGGAGGCCGACTTAACCTTGCGTAAAATTAGAGGGCCTCAATAAAATGACTCCCAATGAAATACAAGGTCGATATCTTATTGAACGAGGATTTCTGACCCAAGCAGAGGTCGCCCAAATTTGGCCCATGGCGTTGCACCATCGCGTTGATCTCTGTGAAGTTCTACTCCGGCAAAATCGTCTCTCCCCAACGCAAGCGAAGGCGGTGCGCGACGACGCTACTCGCCGAGCCTCCCAACGATTGAAACCAGACCTCACCGTGATCGTCCCGCAGGCCGATTCTCAAGCGCTCGCACGTCAAGGCTCTTCACACCGCTTCCCCGCGCTAAAACAAGCTAGCTCATCTCGGAGTTTCCCGGTGCTTTCGAGCGCTGCCACCGGAGCTCCCAAAGAACTCGGCCCCTACTCAATAGTCGGGATACTCAGCCAGGGCGGAATGGGGATTATTTATCGCGGTCGACACCCAGATCTTGTGAGTGATCTCGCCATTAAAACTGTCTTAAACGGCGCCGACCAAATACTCCTGGCACGCTTCAAGAAAGAGATTGAGGCGCTTTCTCGAGTTGAGCATGAGAACATCGTCAAAATCATTGGCTCTGGAGAGGCCAATGGATGTCCCTATCTAGCTATGGAGCTGGTCGAAGGACAAGACCTACAAGCCTACATCAGTGAAAGAGAGAACACTGGGGAAGGATTTCTCGACATTGACTGGGTCTGCGACGTCTTTGCCTGCCTCGCTGAGGCGCTTCACGCATGCCATGAAGAAGGACTGATTCATAGAGACATCAAGCCTCAAAATGTCATGTTGGATGCCTTTCAAAAGCCAATCCTAGTCGACTTTGGAATCGCTAAGGTCTCAACGATTGAGCTTGATCGAGCGAGGGACGATGTCGTCTCCCTCACAAAAACCGGCCAAGTCGTGGGAACACCAGCATACATGGCCCCAGAGCAACTTGTGCCAAACGAAGAGTTTGGAGGAATCGGTCCGGCCACGGACGTATGGGGCCTCGCCACAACGATGTTCTTCGCGCTGACCGGCCAGACAGTGGTTGAATTAAGCGGAACAAACTTCCAAGTCGCGTTGCTGACCGCAAAGCTCCCAGGTCCACAAAGCGTACGACCGGAGACTCCTCAAGCCTTGGAAGAGATCTGTCAAGCCTGTTTCATCCGTGAGGCCTCGGAGCGCCCATCCATGGCCGAGTTAGCAAAAATGCTTCGCGCCGTTGAAACGAAACCCCGCTCCAAATTTAGATCCATTGCGTTCATCATTTTGTTGGTCTTGGTGGCGGGGGCATTCGGGCTCTACTCCCTATTCTTTCAGAATGGCGAAATTGCCAGCTTGGAGAGCCCGAAGTGGTCCAATAACGAGACCTTCACTGTCACGGGAAGACTGACTGGACCGTGGACCGGCAAGATTGAAGCTTTTCAAGACGAGCGCTGGGTCACAATTCGAGAAATTGACCAACAGAAATTAGAGTTCCAGTGGACTCTGCCTTTAAAACAGGAAGGGAAACATAAGTTTCGGTTGCTCGCCAAAAACGGTCAGGTGTCAAAGGAATGGACCATAAATTTCGATAACACCGCTCCTGAACTTCAATTGAACTCCCTGGAAAATGGCCAAGTTTTTGTATCTGCAGAACAGCCCTTGTCTGGAACCATTTCGGAGACCAACCTGCTGTCTTTGAAATGGAATGGCCGTGAGGTTTCAGTTGACAATGGGCGGTTCTCCATTCCCCTATTTGATGCCACAGAAAAAACTGAGGTGATGCTCGGTGCAATTGATGCCGCAGGTAATAAAGCGCAGCTTAGTTGCTTGGTGGTCACGCCCAATGCAGTAAAAACACTGAAGAAGAAATTGGCGGACAGGACGCTTTGGAATTCTTGTTCCGAAATAGACCAAGACCTCATTGTGAATCGTATTCAAGCCGAATTGGGACAGACCTTTCAATTGATAGATATGACAGTTTTTGGGTCTGGAAGTCAGCGCCATCGACTGGCGATGTTTGTTCATTTGCCGACGGGAATAGAGTTCGTCCTTGTCCCTGGGGGTCGCTTTTTTATTGGGACACAAAGCCTGAAAAAGGAAGAGCGATATGTGCTCTCGAAGAACCCTCAATACCAAACCGCCGATTTAAGACGGGAGACATCCCTCAAAGTGACCGTGAAACCCATGCTTGTCAGTCGTTATGAAACATCCGAAGAGCAGTGGCATCGGTTCTCGAAACTGTCTCCAAAAGATGCCGTCATGCCTAATCATCCAGCGAAGAATATGACCTTGTCAGAAATCAGCGCTTGGTTGAAATGGATCGGAGACGAGCTGCGGCTCCCCACTGAGATTGAATGGGAATGGGCGGCTCGCGGGTCTAGCACTAGCCGCTTTCCTTGGGGAGATGAACTCGACTCAAAGCAGGTCTGGTATGGCAAAAACGCTGATAAAGCTCCCCACGCTATCTTTGAGCACAGGCACTTTCCAAATGCCTTCGGTTTAGTCGATGTGATCGGCAACATAATGGAGTGGACATCCAGTCCATTTCATCCCAACTACGAGAGTCTTGTTTCCAAAGCACCGCCTCCTAAAGCTTATGAGCCGTTTTCAACCGTGCGAGGAGGACATCACCGGCAGGGGGCTGATATGCTAAGAACGGCGAAGAGGCAGAGCTTAAATAAAGCAGCGCGTTCACCGATGGTTGGTTTTCGCTTGGTTCGATCGATTGACTCATTCAAAAAATAAATCCTTTCAGAAATAAGTCCCCCCAAGTCATGGAAAGAGCAGCCAAACTAGAATTGTCATCGTGAAGAGGGAGTTCGAATGGATCGGCGAAGCCCGCAAGACGGTCAAAATGTTGGGCGAGATTTTACTTTGGAATGCGCGGATGGCCCTAAGGCCATGGTCTCCTTCGAATCGGAGTGGTCTCTCGGGGGCTCAAGCCGGCGAGCGCTCCCCTGCCAGGGAAGAGATCTAGGTCGCTTTTTGAGAAAGCCGCAAGGGTGGTACTATGAGCCAAGCGCAAAGGCCTTTGCGAACGCTAAGACGACACTCTTCTATAGAACAGTCTACTTCACGGATTTAGAAGGTGTTCGCACACGTTTCGACTTAAGAAATCGAAATCCATTCCCAAGCTTGAGACCAGGATCCCTAGCCTTCGGTGGATTCCGCTCCGCTTTTCTGAAAATTGAGATTCGAGCCTGCCGACGAAATCTGATCCTTTATATTGAGCATTCCGCGAATAGAGCCGTTCAGGGCTGGCACATTGCCCTCGTTGATCGGCGCCTGACCGTGGGCCCCGACCAATACTCTGAGAGTGAAATTTCAGGATTCGACGATTTTCTTAGTTTTCGCCGCTCTGGTTCTGGAGATGCCAGGGTCTCGAAGCTCTCAGAGGGTGAAATACTCAACAAGGGAAAAGCGCTGGGCCATTCTCCTCTCCAATTTGGCATGGTCCTCAACCCTGGGAATATCAACATAAAGAGAGTTCCATGGATGGACGATGATTGAATTGGGACTGTGTTATCCGGGGAAGAAAGAATGAAGAAAGCCGAATTCCGCCATGCACGCAATGGCCTGGGCCACCTCTTGTCCTGCATGGGCGTGACTTGCCCACATTTAATGCCCCCCAGTTTGGGGGATAAGTTCCCTGAATTCATGGACGATTGGAAAGAGCTATATGCGTCGATCGACTTATCCATTGCTGCTGTCGAATATCTAGACTCGGGAGATTGGCAAGAGGCGATTTTGAGGAATCACATGGATGTCTGCGGAGCCTGTTTAGACGAACGCCAGCTTGCTCGCAGTCGATTTGGCAGCCAGGAAGAGCAGGCGCTGAGAGAACGCGTCAACGCCCAGCGCGCTGATCGGATGGCCCGCACAATGACCCTCTTGCAACGGTGGGGAGTGAAAATTGACGATCAGGAAGACAGAGCGAAGGCGCGGCGACGCTGGAAAGATAGTCAAAGAAAGCGAACGGGCTCTGGGTCTCCGCAAAACGACACTCAGGAGAGCCAATCCCTCTCCGATTTTCTCACCGGGATTGTTCACCGCTTAACCGCCCAATATGGTGATTTCATCGATCCCCAAGCCATTTTTGAAGTCCTCGAACAAGACCGACGTTTATGGGACGGCTTGTCGGCGAGCAGCGATGAGCGTCATCAAATTGGCTCCCGCCTGAAAGGATCTGAGCGTCTTGAACTTGAGATTCTTGTTCTCCGAAAGTTCAGTCAGCTCTCCGTTCTAGAAAAAGTGATCGACGAAGCCAAATTCCTTGCCCGTGTCACACCATTTATCATTGCCCTTGAGCGCTATCTAAAGACTGAGAAGCACAGCAAGAATGCCAGCGACTCCTTTGCACAATTTCAAAGCAAGATCCTCGACACTGAGCTCTTGGCACGGAGCATGCTCTCTCGCCCCAGGAGCCGGCATGAGAAGTGCTTCTTTGACCTCTTGAATGACATCCTATCCAACGAGCCAAACGGGTCATTAGGGACGGCTTTGACGCTCCAGGACAGTCCCTTGAGAGAGCGTTTGGAGGATTGGCTAAAAGCAGAGGGGAATAAATCGGGGTCTGAGACTGAAGAGTGGAATAGCCTCGGCCACTGGACGCTCTTGGAGAACGATAAGGCTGCCGAGCAAGCGAAACCTCAGGCCGGGATTGTACCTATGGAGGGAACTCTTATTCGGCCTCTACGCGCTTGGCTATGGGGGCAACGGAGAACAAAGTTAGCGGGGCCAATATCGGGAGATCCCGCTTTTGGACAGCCAGAAGAGGTGTTGTTGTGGTTAATCCTAGACCGAGTCTATCTTGGTCGAGAATCACTGGCTGCCACCAGAAGAGCCTTGCAATTGAAGTCAGGCTCCGTGAAGAACGCCTTGGAGAAGTTCGAGAAAGAGATTCCCCAAATCCTTGAGTTTGTCTTTAAATTTGGGCCGCGAGCAAAAGACCTCTCGACCCTTTTAGAGTGGCGATCCCGATTCGAAGCAAAGGGAGGCTCCACCATTCAACTGCGGCGAATATTAAAGCCACTGAGGGAATCCCAGCGCAGCACTTCCGAGATTATTGCGAGCTTGGAGTCCCCTAAATAATTGGCTTCTAGCGTGACTTTCCCAACTTCAGAAACTTTCTTCGGAAAAAAGTCCCGCCAATCTCCGGAATTCTCGACCCTCGTGAGAACAATCCCGTTCTCCTGAGAAAGCGGAGTAAACAAATGCTGAAAAAGACAATCATGGTTGGCGCTTTGGGAACGGCGACCCTCGCCATGGCCTGTGTGTTCGGATACGGTTCCTATATTGAGACAGCGGTTGATCAGAGCATGCAATCAAGCAGAGAGAGCGTGCCCATTGAGTTTGAATTGAAACGCATTCGAAAGCTCATCGACAAGGTCGCTCCAGAGCTTGCTTCTATCCGTCGCTCCATTGCGAAAGACGAGGTGGCTCGAAAGCAGCTGAAAGAAGAGACGACGGCGCTTAACGATCGACAGAAAGAGCGCCTTGAGGGAATGAAAGCGTTGCGAGACGCGCTCGATTCGGGGCGCGAAGCAAGTTACTTCAGCGGGCGTCGCTACAATAACGAAGAGATCCGCGCAGACTTAGAGCGCCGCGTTGAGACCTACAAACAGTCAGATGTCGAAGTAAAGACAAAGCTGCAATTAATCTCGGCCCGGGAGAGAATGCTGAACGCCGCCAAAAAGCGCTTGAGCAAAGCACACGAACGCTGGCGAATGCTTGAAGTGAAACGACAAAATCTTCGCGCACGCTTGGCCACTCTTCAAACAATTAAAAGAGCGAACAGTGTAAAAATTGACGAGACCTCTCTTAGCGAAGCTGAGAACGCCTTGACCCGACTCGCTGAACGCCTCGAAGTCGGTGAAAAGGAAATGGAGTTCGGCCCAGAGTTAGACGGAGAGATACCAGTCAAACCCACAGAGAAACGCGACGTCCTCACAGAGGTCGACGCGCTACTCCAACGCTATTGAAAATTGGCGACCCCAGTTCATACCACGGTCCTCACTCAAGTGAGCCGTGGTATTCTTAGTTCACCTGACTTTCGCTGTAAAATCAGAGAGGCAGACTATGTTTCGGCCAATGATTCGAATTCTAAAAAAGGAATCCAATGTTCGCCGCGTCGAGAGCGAATATCGATTAACTAAAACACTGCTTGGAGAGAGCCGTTGGCAAGTATTCAAAGGCAGGGATACCAAGCGAGACATTGACGTCGCGGTCAAGATCGTCAAGGGCCAGACCTTAGCCCATGAGTTGAAAGCTCACAAAAAAGTGCAGCCGATTATTCACCCACATCTCATTCGAGTTTTGGACCTCTCCGTTCAAGACGACGAACTATGGGTTATCTTGGAATATGTCGATCAAGATCAGTACTTTAGGCTCTCTGAGATGAGCTGGCCTAGTGATCGCAATCAAAAGCAGCTAAAGCTCATTAACATTGCTCTGCAGCTGCTTGACGCGCTCTCAGTTCTCTCCGCTCACGGATTGATTCACGATGATGTCAAGCCGGAGAACATCCTAGTAAAACCTTGTCCCGACGGATATCACGAAGGAGACTTTGCGAGACTATTAGATTACGGCTCAGTCTGTTCTTTTGAAACACAAAACATAACTAAGACTCGCTTTTACTCTCAGGGTTACAGCGCTCCCGATCAATTCCCCCCAGATAATCGGAGAGACAGTTTCTCAACAGCCCGCGTCCTCACCGAGCTTGTCCTCGGCCATCTTCCTGCTCAAGAAATGAGCCATTCTGACCGAGTCGCGCTCAATGAAAAGGCACCGGTACTAGGACCAATCCTCGTTAAAGCGCTTTGCACGAGATCGAATGAACACGAAATGGATGTCGAGGAATTTGCAAACCATTGCCGAGATGCGAAGCGAATACTCCAAGTGACCGCGGCGAAGGAGACTTTGACCGAAGCCGAGGATGTCCAAATTGGTGGAGGCACCCTTGCTAAGGCGCAACCAGTATCAGACAAACGCTGGACCAGCGTCTTGGACCTGACTCAGAAGAACCTTGAAACGGCACGACGGACGGGGGAGCTTTTAAGAAAGAAGCTCGATGCATCCCAGAGAGTGAATCGAGGAACCACTCTCTGGAGCTTTTTCTCAATTGTATCTCTCGTTATTGGATTGATCTCTGTAAGCCTCTATTGTGACGGCGAGATGGATCGACAGGAACGACGAATTGAGGCCAAGAACACTGAAATCGAAAGGTTGGAATTCGTTGCCGAAGAATTAACGAGAGCTCAACAAGAACTGAGAGATAGGAACTTTGACCTTGTTCAATCGCTGAAAGCTCGCGCTAAAGCGAAGGAACTGGGTCAAAGTCGGCCTGAGTCGAGAAACAGTGAAAAACGGCAAAAAACACCATTCTAAAAGTCACTTTTTCTTCACGGGCTTCTTCTTATCAACCTTCGCCTTTTTCTTACCGAAGGACCCCATGTGCAGTAATTTGACGAGTTTTAACATGATTGCTTCATCGCTCGATTTTTTAAAGTCGACATGGCCGTCTCCAAAGAGAATATTGAAACCATCGCTATGATTGCCTGGGTTTAGTGGAAGCGCTCCTAACGCTGACTTGTCTGTCGGGCAGGTCTTGCTATACTTCGCTTTGTCATATCTCTTCATGCACTTGGGGCAGTATAGATACTCAATCTTGGGGTATTTATTGCCACAATACATGCAGAATTTTCCCTCGTCTTGAGACTTCTTACATTGTGCGCACTTTATAGGCTCGTGGGAAATGACGGCGAGAGCTTTGTCTGCTGCGATGATCGTGTCGGAGCGAGCTCTCGAACTGTTTAGATTCTTCCGAAGGTAGGTATAGTCGAGATGAGAATTTTGAAAGACGCCGGGGTCCACTTTGCTGAAAATCGGCTTTTCTGAAGTCTTAGCGGCTTTCGATTGACCCCAACGAAAGAACTTTGGATTTTCTAAAACAGCTTTGCCCAGTTTTACGATGGGTGTCCTGTTCGCTGGACAGCGAAAAACCTTAGCTTCGTCGATGTATTTGAAATAAATCAATGTTCGATAAGCATTTGAAACATCCTTTTCGTCGTTGGGGGTCTTGAGCGCTTTCATATGGGGGAAGAAGCGATTTTCGTTTGAGTATTGAATCAGACCGAGTCCAATTCCTCGCAAATTGTTTGCACAGCGAGCCTTTGCAGCATTGCCAAGGGCATAACTTCGCGTCGCGTTGAAGGTCGAGATGGCCACAACCCCAATTGACGACAATATAGAGACGGTCATAAGCACTTTTGAGATAAAACGGACGCGAACCATAAATCTGGCCTCTTAACTAATGAATGTTGAGATAGAATTGAAGCGAATCATTGCTTTTCTTTGATTAATGATCCCTTGTCTGGGTTGACTCTAGGGGCAGCGGTCAATCTCTTGACTCGACCATTGGGTCCCACGAAGAAATAGGGGTTTCCCTTTTCTTTGTTGGGGCTGGCGGTAAGCCAAAAGATGGTCTTAGGATGGCTCTTGCTCACTTGACAAACAAATGTGTAACCATACTTCGTACCTTTTACCAAGGCCTTGTCGTTCCGGGCTTCGGCCAACTCTTTGAGTGAGAGAAAACGCTTAGAATCTAGTTTTTCCCAGGCCCGCCACTGATCTCTCACCAATGACTTTAACAAGGCCTCAATTCGCAGCTCGTGGGTCGCCTTAAAGTCTCTTCGGAATTCTGCCTCAATGTCGACTCGGATGAGAGCCGTTCCATGCTCTGGACAAAAGTTGGCGTCGAGGGGACAACGCCTTTTGCAGCTTTTACAATACGGACGCTGATCAATCGATCGATATTTCTTCTGAACTTTTATCTGGATTAGGATCTCCTGAAACTTATCGTCGTCGACTGATTTGACGGTCCCATCTGAGTAAACGATATGGCGTTCACCGGTGGAATGGGGCGTCGTGTGCCACAGGATTGGTTGGGGTTCTTTCTCCGACTTGTCGATGCGATAAGGGAAGCCTTGAACACTGTTAAGCTCCTCTCCGAGACTAAATACGACGTCTTTGAGGCCAAAATACTTCCCCTCGATAAGATGTCCAAGGGCTCTTCGTCCTTGGCGATCATTTTCAAACCAAGGGAAAGACTCATTCTTCTTGGCATAGTTTATGGCCGCTCGCCCAAGTCCCTTGAGAGTCAACGCGCATGCTTTGCTGGCA
>JARGOJ010001247.1 GCA_029210225.1 Planctomycetota bacterium | reverse complement strand
AAACCCCTGTGTTTCAAAACCTAAAATTAACCAAACCACACTGCGTATGACGTCCTATTTTGCAAATGGTTTTGAAAAGCTCAAGATAAATATTAGGTTTTTGTTAAGTGCGTGTTATCGAGGGGGTTAGCGTCGACATTTTTTTTAAGAGTCGTCCTAGAACCGTCATATATAGGGGCTGTGATCCTAGCAGCGTCTTCAGAATTCCAAATGGAGCAAGGGGAGCCGAGCTGACGCTGGACTCCCCTTTGCATTGTTTTGAATTCTGGGCCTTGGCTTAGCGGTTGAGGAAAAGCTCGCCCTCAGCGCCAAGGATTTCGTGCTTCGGGTTTTGTTCTTTACCCAAGCGCTTGGCTTGAGCAGGGACTTGAGTTTCGAGGTATCGGATCAACTCGCGAGCGGTGATGCGGCCATCTTTGGAGCTGTCTGCTCCGCCTTTCCAGCCCTCAATAAGCGAGTGAGTAAAGATGCCGTGCTTGAGCTTCGGCGACTCGCAGCTCTGCTGCTTTGCCCGAGAGGCAGCGATCATAATGCTTCCCTTGCCACCCATGCTCAGCTCGCTGACAGAGTTTCCAGAGCGAACTCCCTGCAAACCCCCGGAGTGACAGGCATCGACGAGGAGAAGCTTGCGCTCGGCGTTGATGTCTTTCCAGCAGCCTTGGAGGTTTTCTTGGGAGAGGGCCGTCGCCTTCAACGCGGTTGGCTCAGTGTCGTATCCGGCGAGATAGCAACTATTTGATTCGGAGTAGCCGTGGCCAGCGAAGTAGAAGATGATCGTGTCTTCCTTCTGCACCGCTTTGCGGACGAGGTGTTTGTATATGGCCTTGCGAATTTCACGTCCGGTGGCCTTCTTGCCGGTGAGTAACATCACGTTCTCAGCGTTGCGAATTGGCGAGTTCTTGTCCTTTTTTAGAAAGTCTGCGAAGGCCACGGCGTCGTTCTCAGCGAAGTTTAGGGGAATAATGCCCTTGTCTTGGTATTGATTGATGCCGACGACGAGCGCATAAACATTACCTTGAGCCGTCGAGCGCTGAATCTCAAACTCCTTCTTTGTCACACGACCCTTATTGTCCATCACTTTAATCATGATGAGGTTTGAGCCGGCGCGGAGCGAAATGTCTCTGTTCACTTCAAATCGCTGGAGGAAGCCAGGATTTCGAGGCGCCTCTTTTTTCTGGACCACACCACCGATGCCTCGTGTATTTGACGGCACTTTTCCATTGATGAGTAGAGTGTCGATCAGGGAGTCGTTCCGGTAAATCTGGACTGACTTGATATATCCATCGGGGTCTTCGATAACCCCCTGCATGGCGATACTCGCTTCGTTCACTCGTTGCCCGTTCCGCGGACTTGCGAGGACAATCACAGGAGGCACGTTGGTGCTGGGGGCAGGTGTGACGGGAGTGCGTCTGGGAGCTGGTCGGGCTGGCGTTCGTGACACCATAGCGCGCTTGGGAGGTTTCTTCTGACGTCGTGCGAGGGGCGCGCCGTCAAGCTCGTCGAGGAGCTTCGTGAGCGCAATTTCGGCCCAGCGTGCTTTGATTTGCTCGATGAAATCGGTTTTAAGCTCTGGCTTCCAGGTGGCGATCAGTCCGAAGAAGCCGAGCCCTCCCACCAAGCCTGTGATCCCGCCTTGCACAGGATTAATGTAGTCGACATCGTAGATTCGTTCATCTTTCGCCTCCAAGAAGACGATAGGAACGCGCCCACCAAGCGACATTTTGACCTTGGTGCGTAGCAGCATGTCATAGTCGTAGCCCCAGATATAAGGCGCCGCGATGAGTAGGCCTGGAAAGGCGGTAAAGAAGTTCTTGCCGGGCTTGTTCTCGTAACCGACGTACACGTTGTGAGTTAGGACTAAGTCAAAGTCGTCGCGTTGACCCGCCTTCAACGGCTTCTTATAACCAGTCGCAACACCAACGCCCTTCGAGTTGATCAGGTCCGCCAACGCCGCAGAAAAGGCATCGGACTCGGGAAGCTCGAATGCGGGCTCGACGGCGATCTTCAATTTTGTCTTGGTGTCGTGGTTGTAGGTCTTGTGAGCTTGTGTTTCATTGACTTTAGCAATGGTGCAACCTTGCCAGGCAAGCGCCAGGACCAGAAAAGCGATTCGTTTCATCTGTGTCTCCAAATTGGGAATGGGACCTACTTCTACTAAGCTTAATCGTATAATAACGCTGTGTTCTTGTCCCGTAAAGGATTAGCGAATAGTCAAGATTGAACATCCGTCAAAAGAAGCGCCATTTTTTGCCACTGTTACCCAATTCTCCTCAATCTCACCCGTTGATAATCCAGTTAAGGCTTCAGAATGACTGAAAAGACACCGCTC
>JARGOJ010000138.1:1370-13100 GCA_029210225.1 Planctomycetota bacterium | reverse complement strand
TATTCGAGCATTCTTAGCTCCCTCCCCGCCATGCTGCTTTTCCTCTCTTTGCTTCTAGCCCCACACCCATGTATGGCTTACGGCTACAGCCGCTCTGCAGACCCTCTCATCAAGTCTTTCAAGAGCGCCGTTCGAGCAACCCGAAAAGATGATTGGTCCACAGTACAAGGAGAGTTCAAGGCGGTCAAATGGCAGCTCGACGAGCTAAAAGGCGACCTCAAGGTCGACTTTGGCACTCTGCTCAAAGACTCGATTGATAAGAAAAATAAACGCCTGATCATCGTCCGCTGGGCCAACCTCATCTATCTGGCCCTCAAGCAAAAATTCTATTGGAATAACCAAGAACAGCTGAATAACTTTCAAAAGGCCAAAGCCCGCTTGGCCGCGGCGAAGTTTTACTATGAAGTCGCCCTCGCTGGAAATGTCCGGCGCTATGATAAGAGCAAGAAGACCAGCTTACACAGCGAGATCGTAAAGCTCTTTGACCAACTCAGGGGACAGCTTGGGCGCCCCGCTGTCTTGGGCACGAAGTCGATAGCAGCCGATCCAAGCGCCTTCAAAAAAGACTCCACACTCGTCGTCTCAAAGCTTAAAAGAGTCTTCCCTTACTTTGAACAAAAGAGTAAGAAGTCGGCAGGCAAGAAGTGATAGTCAGTGATTCATGAGCGCTCTCAACACACGACAAGTCACACTGCTGATTCTGATGCTGCTCGTCGGCTTCGCGCTGAGAGTCCTCTGCGTCCCCCAGCTCCCCACGACCTGGGATGAAGTTGATTTCACCAGCGCCCTCTCGAGCTACGACATTATTGAGCACTCTCCCCATTTCCCTGGCTATCCAGGCTATGTCATCGCCGCCCGGGGCTTCGCCCTGCTCTTCTCGGAGTCCCTAGCCCTCGCTCTGCCAGGAACAATCGCCAGCCTCGTTCTCACCATCGTCATTGTAAACTTTACCGCAGCTCACAGCAGCCCAGAGAATGCCCTGCGCTGCGCCTTCTTACTGAACTTCTCTCCCATTCTCATCCTCGAAGCCGCACGCCCGATGTCCGACACCCTCGCCATGTGCGTCGCCGCCATCGCCTGGATACTCATGCTCCAAGGAGATAAGAAATCCTTAGTCATCAGCGCGATTCTGCTCGGTTTCCTGCCGGCCATTAAAGCCGATCATGGCTTGCTCTGGACCCTCGTATTTCTGGCTCCCAAAGAGTTTCGTGGGCGTGTTTGCCTCCTTATTCTGGGCGCCTTCCTCGCGTGGATGGTCCTCTTCTTCGCGGTGGTCAACTGGGAGCTGTGGTGGACTGAAGGTCAATTCTTTATTAAGGGCCACTTCACAGACTGGGGAGGAAGCACCCAAAGCACTCACGAGTCCTATTTTGAAAGATCTACAATCGCCATTGAAATATTTGCAGCCCAGGCCCTCGCCCTCCCGATCGTCCTCGCTCTTCCTCTGACTCTCAGCGGCGCCTACCTTAGCTGGAAAGACAGTCCCTTTTCCTCCCCGACCATCGCTCTTAAGACGGCCTTTTGCTTGACTCCCATGATTCTCTGGACCATCTTTGCTCAAAACCTCGACCACCCCCGGCATATACTCTGCCTCGTCCCCTTTGCTTTTCTCGGAATCACAATGACCCTCGGGGCCAGAGGGTCCTCCCATTTTTGCTTTGGGATTCTTGTCTTCGCATTGATGTTAGGAATTCCCAAAGATCTAGGCCAGGTTGTCACACGCCCGGGGGTCAAAGAGCTCCATGAATTTCTAAAAAGTGAACGCTGGAGAGAATTAAGCCGCGATCAAATCGTCACAATCTATGTTGGCGAGAGCGCACGATTACTAAAGCGGGAACATCCCCTGCTTGACATTCGCCGAGCCCGGACTTGGTCTGGAGTCAAGGTCGATCTAGAGTCGAGCATCAATCCTCCCGATCGAGTCTATGTAAGCTCGGAGGTCGCCCCAGACTGCGTCATTCCTCATAGATTGATTTACAACGGTGTCACAATTCGTTCGTATCACATTCTCTTACTACGAATTGATACGGCTACGAGTGAGCTTCCCTTGCCATCGGACCACTAATCCATGACGTCCTTCAACGCTCGAAGCATCGCCATTTTAGGCGCCGGTCCTGCAGGAATGGCGACCGCCTATCGACTCAGGAAGGCCGGACACACCGTCACTGTTTTTGAAGCAAAGAATCAGGTGGGAGGGATGGCTTCAAGCTTCTTGTTTGAAGGCCACACCGTTGACTTTGGAAGCCACCGGCTCCATCCAAGCTGCGAGCCCCAGATTTTAAATGACTTGGAACAATTGTTAGCCAAGCATGACATGGGTTCACTGCAATTGCAAAAGAGACGAGGTCGGCTCTACATCAATGAAAACACCCTCCCCTACCCTATCACTCTGACTGGCCTTATCACTCAACTCGGGGCCCGCTTCCTATTAAATATGCTCTTCGATCAATTCACTAAGACAAAATCCAATGGTTCCCTAGCGACTTTGGAAAGTGAAATAAGACGACAATTTGGTCGCGTTTTAGCCGAATCATTTTACTTCCCCTACATTCGAAAAGTGTGGGGGGTGGAGCCAGGAGAGCTCTCGGCAGATTTAGTGAAAATTCGTATTAGTGAGGGGTCTAACAAAGGGCTCTGGCGTAAGATATTGAAAGTGGCGAGGCGAAAAGGACACCACTACTACTATCCTAGTGCGGGCTTCGGCTCAATCACTGAGAGCTACAAGAAAGAATACCTGGGGAGTGGGGGAGAGCTGATCCTTAACTCAAAGATTCAATCATTGAAACTCACTGAAAGCAGCGCAACAATCTTTTGCAACGGAGAAGCGAAAGCCTTTGATATTGTGCTCTCAAGTATTCCTTTACCGATTCTTCACTCCCTGATCGGAAACTCAGAATTGAAAGACTCCCTTGTTTATCGATCGCTAACCTTGCTCTACTTACACCTCCGTCAAGAGCAGTGGTCTGAAGAAGATGCCCACTACTTCCCCAATGACGACATCATTGTCAGCCGCATCTCCGAGACGAAGAACTTCCATAAGACGAGAAGTGAAGCGCCGGGCACGGTCCTTTGCTGTGAGATCCCTTGCCAAGAAGACGACGCCATTTATCAGAGCAAGGCGGCGACTTTAACTGAGAAAATTGCCAAGGCGCTGCCCAATTACGAAAAATCCCTCGGGTCAATTTTAGCGAGTAAGGTCATAAGGTTGAATAAGGCGTATCCCATCTTCAACTCGTCTTACAAAGAGAGGCTCGCCCTTGTTGAGGCCCAGTTAAATCCTTATAAGAGACTCATATGCTTCGGACGCCACGGGCTCTTTGCTCACGACAACACTCATCACTCCCTGCGTCAGGCATATCAATTAGCCGACTGCTTCAATGACAGTGTCTTTGACCGGGACCATTGGCAAAGTAAAAAGGCCTATTTCAAAGATCACTTCGTTGAAGATTAGAGGTCTCCATGAACACGCTTGAGTGCTCTGGTAGCGATCCTTCAGAACCACTCCTGTCCTTTGTGATGCCTTGCCTTAACGAAGAGCGAACGGTCGGCCTGTGTATTGACGAAGCCTTCCGTTTTCTCAGGGAGAACAATCAATCTGGCGAGGTGATCGTCGCCGACAACGGCAGCCACGACACATCTCGATCGATCATTGAGTCGAAGGGAGCGATTCTCGTCGAGGCCAAGAGCAAGGGTTATGGGAATGCATTGAGAGCGGCTCTCTCAATGGCGCGAGGGCGATTCATTATCATGGCCGACTGCGACGCTAGCTACGACTTTGGATTGGCCGAGCCTTTTTTAGAGAAGCTAAGAGATGGCGCTGATTTAGTGATTGGAAATCGCTTTATCGGAGGCATTGAAGCGGGAGCGATGCCGAGACTGCACCAATACTTCGGGAACCCGCTGATGTCATGGCTCGGTCGAATCATGTTTCAAGTCCCCCTTGGTGATTTCCACTGCGGAATGCGCGGCATTCGCAGAGATCACTTTGAGAGACTCCGTTTAACGGCGCCAGGAATGGAGTTCGCGAGTGAATTGATTGTCAGGACCGCCTTGCTCTCGGGCAAAATTGCCGAGGTCCCGACAAAATTAAGGCGAGATGGTCGCAACCGGCCTCCTCACCTGCGCTCATTCCGCGATGGCCTTCGCCATCTCTTTCTTAGAATTCGATACTGCGCCGATTGGTTGCTCGCCTATCCCGCCCTCATCGGGCTCTTCCTCAGCCTTGGGACTCTGGGAATCAATCACAGCTCATGGGTGCCGCCGCTTGGGCTCTTCCTATCAAGTCAGATCTTTATCCTTGGAACGGTTCTCACATACTCTGTTGCTGCAAGCGGAATTAAAGAGCGCTGTCTGCTTGTAAGATCTGTGAGGCCTCCCCTCTTTATGGTCATGGCGCTTCTCGCTGTGGGGATGGCACTTTGGATATTCACGACAGAGTCTGATATTTCGCCTTGGGGCTTCTTCATACTTTGTCTAATCGCCGCAGAGTTTGCCTTTTCTGCGCAGCTGCTTCTCTTAATTGGGCGCTGCGTTAAGAAGGTCCGAGTTCTCACTGACCCTCCCGTTGGCTGGAAGCCCCGCCAATAAATCATTGACGGCTTTAGCGAACTCAGCGCCGGAGTCTTCTTGGAGGAAATGACCACCTTTGAGGGTGATGTGATTGAGCCCTTTTGTTCCGGGGATCAATTCGAGCATCTTCTTGTCGGCGCCTCTCATGATCGGGTCGCCGTTACTGAAAGTGGTGAGGAAAGGCTTCTCCCATTTTTTGAGGACCTCCCAGGCGGCTCGATTGGCGGGGGCGGCTGGATCGTCGGGGGAGACTGGGACTAGGCGGGGGAATGCACGAGAGCCCACTTTGTATTTGTTCGAGGGGAAGGGGGCGTCGTAGGCGCGCTTCTCATCTTTACTGAGAGACTTAAAGGAGCCGATCTCAATAATTTTGGAGATAGGGAACCATGGGCTGTAGAGGGCGAAGTTCTTCCATATCGTGAAGGCCTTGGGCATGGTGCCTTTGCCGGTGGGGAGGGTTCCATTGCCGACGACAATAGCTTTGAACAGCGCTTCGTTTTCTGTGGCGAGGCGGAGGCCGAGGAGCGCGCCCCAGTCTTGGCAGACTAGGGTGATGTTCTTCAGGCCGAGATTGTCGACGAGGCCTTTCATCCAATCCATGTGGCTTTGATAAGAGTAATCGTCCATACGCGTGGGCTTATCGGATTTCCCGAAACCAATGAGATCGGGGGCGACAACTCGATGTCCGGCGGCGGCGCAGACTGGGATCATGTGGCGATAGAGGTATGACCACGAGGGTTCGCCATGAAGCATGAGCACCGGGTCGGCGTCTTTGGGGCCTTCGTCCACGTAGTGCATGCGCAATCCAGAGACCTCGGTGTAGTTGGGCTCAAAGGAATAGTTGGGGAGGCGCGTAAATCGCTCATCGGGTGTTCTGACAAAGTCAATCATGGCTGGCCTTACTCAATTGATCATTCAAGAACGGGCGTAATTGAACGATCGCTCTAAAATAGGATTCAAAAAAAATCATCGGTAACTGTTCAAGGTGAAATCGACGGCATCGGTGAGAATTTGGGGGTTGCCTTGTTGTCGGGAGGACACGAGGAGCCCGATCATGAGGAAGAGGAGTTGTCGGGCGGCGTTGAGAGTGTCGAGGTCGGCGCGCCAGATTCCTTGATCTTGACCGCGCTGCAATTGACGTTGGAAGCCATCGACAATGAGGGTGAAGCCTCGCTCGATGACCTTAGAGATTGAGGGCAATGATCGACCGAGCTCGGAGCTGGTTTTGACGAGGAAGCAGGCGTCTCCCTCAACGCTTTTGGGGACCTTGGAGAAGGATGAGACGATGAAGTTTCGGAGTCCATTTTCGGGATCTTGAGCGAGGCCGAGGTGATATTGAATCCTGGCCTTAACGATGCCTTCGAGGTAGAAATCCAGGGCGTTCTCAAAGAAGCGCAGCTTGCTCCCGAAGGCATGATAAAGACTGCCTGAGCTTAGTTTGGTCGCGGATTCTAAGTCGCGCATGGACGTTGCGGTGTAGCCTTTCTTCCAAAAGACTCGCAGCGCGGCTTCGAGGATTTGCTCTTTGTCAAATGTCTTGGGGCGCCCCATGGTCAATCGATCTTTCCAGTCAAAACTAGAACGATCACTTTAAAACAAGCGCGAGCTCTTGTCAAGGCTTCGAAAAGAGCCCTCGCTCCTTCTTAAATCCACAGGGTCTCTGTTTGGGTGTTTCTTCACGAACAAAGCACTAGCGACAGGGAATGAGCGGGCTAAACGACTGAAGACCGTCCTCCGCTGCGGTCACAACCGTCAGGGAGAAATGAGCGGCCAGGTTCTTTGGGTTTAAGTTTGGCAGAGCGCCAGGCTTTGAATCGAGTCGCGGGCCATGAGCTTGGAGTCGCTGGGAGAAAAATCAGCGTTTCATTTCCGATTGTGCCTGGCGTAGGCGAGGTCTTCTCAGGGGCTTCTTTGCCTTTGGCTCAAGGTCCTTCTTTTCTTCATTCTTGCTTTGTCGTTTGTCCTTCGTTTCGGTCATAGTCATCCTCTTTTTCATAAAGCCTCCCTCATCAACAATCTACCGGCGCCTTAGGACACAAGCTAAGGCAATGCTCGGGAGCGGTGTTTTAGCGCGGCTGAGGGACAAGTTATCGGACCGCGCTCAAGGATCAATTCAGCGCGGCAGGATCCGCGTTCCCTTTCTTCGGGGATCAAGAAAGGAGTCCCGCTTAAGCAGGAGAATGCGAAGAGTGGAGTCGCGAAAGACCAGGTCGGCTCCCACAGGAGTGACCGCGTCTGGCAGCTCAATGGTCTGCTCAAAGCCCTGGTTCCCGCTCCTTCGGGCCTTCTCCTTCTTCACAATAGCGAGCACATGGTCGACAACATAGACTTCCACGTCGTCTTGGTGGATGTTTGGCAAGAAAACAGTCACTTCAATGGAATGAAGCCGCTCTTTGATTTCAACGTCCAGGGTCTTCCGAAGACGAATGTCCTGAATATGACGAAAGAAATCTGCCTTCATTTGACCGATCATTGATACCATTCGCCCCTCCAATTTTAAAATCACTGTTTCTCATTGATAAAGACAATTGAGGAAGCCGAAGAAAACCATAGCCTCGGCCCGCGTCAAAATAAAAAGCAAGGGCTGTGCCAATAGCGCAGAGTCCCCAAAAAAATCGTCAGATCCCTGCCCTGACGCCAAAAGCAAAAGGCGAATTGAAACGGCTCTCGGGGAAAAATACGGAAACGAAAACCCGAAGGACTAAGAATCAGATTTTGGATTCTGTATTATTGCTGAAAGCTCATCCAAAAGCCTTGACAGGTCCTCTATACAGAAGGAAAATAAAGTCACCCTGAGAATTACCAGATCGGATAGATAATTCCGAAAAGTGAAGAGCTATGATTATTCGCATCATTCTCGCCACCAAAACCCCAAACCTCCAAGGCCGCATTAAAACCCTGCTGCCCCGTGAAGGCCTCGCTATTCAAGCTGTCCGAGGCAAGGCCCAACTCTGGGAAAAAGTGAGCGGAGAGAGCTACGACTTACTCATCGTCAGCGAGAGCCTCCTCCCAGACCCCCCCATCGATTTGATCCGCATCGTTCGAGACCTTCCCGACTCCCCCGAGGTCCTCATCCTCAGCAATAACGATGACGAAGAACAACGGGCCAAGCTCCTCGCCGCCGGCTGCTACGCTGTCATCAATACAAATCTCAGCAACAGCATCCTCTCAGAGACCTTGGACGCCCTCATCGCCCGGCGCCAGGAAGTCACAAGCCCCCAAAGGACCGGCCCGCAAAGCGGCCCTCGACTCCGTCCCATCCTCAGCAACTTCGTCTCCTCAAGCCCCGCCATGCAAAGCTTCATGGGCTTCGTCAGACGCCTCGTCAATAGCGACGCGACCTTGCTCATCACTGGAGAGACCGGCGTTGGCAAAGAGTGGTTGGCCCGCGCCATTCACACCGAGAGTCCCCGAGCAACCGGGCCCTTCATCGCCATCAACTGTGGAGCCCTCCCAGAAGCCTTGCTCGAAAGCGAACTCTTTGGTCATGAAGAAGGCGCATTCACCGGCGCAACCCGCTCCCGTCGGGGTATGTTCGAGCTCGCTCACAACGGCACCATTTTCCTCGACGAAGTCGGCGAAATGCCCCATCACCTTCAAGTCAAGCTGCTCCGCGTCGTTCAATCCCGCGAAGTCCAACGCCTCGGAAGCGAACGACCGCTCCCCATCAACGTCCGCATCATGGCCGCGACCAATCGCAATCTAGAAGAAGAAGTCGAAGCCAAGAACTTCCGTCGAGATCTCTACTACCGCCTCAGCGTCGTCAACCTCGTCGTTCCTCCCCTCAGAGACCGCGCCGAAGATATTGGCCCCCTCATTGACGCCTACATCGAACACTTCCGAGGTCAGTTTCCCCAAGTCGCCCTCGGCTTCTCCGACATGGCGCTCAAAGCATGCGTCCAATATGATTGGCCAGGAAACGTCCGAGAGCTGATCAACGTCGTCGAACGTGCGGTGCTCATTTCAGAGGGCGAGTTGATTCAGCACGAAGATCTCCCCGACGCGATTCGCAACTCACTAGGTATCACCGAGGTGCGGAAGAACGAGAACCTCGACGGTGAACCCAATTATGAATCCTGGCTCCACAAGACCCTCGCGGAGGTGCGAGACGAAGCCTTAGACAAGCTGGAGAAAGCCTACCTCGACGTCCAACTCAAAGAAACAAAAGGAAACATCGGGAAAACAGCCACTCGCGCCGGCCTCGACCCGCGCTCGGTCTACTCGAAGATGAAGAAGTTCGGCCTCAACAAAGCAGACTACAAGCGCTCCTAATGCTCTATTTCGCTAACACCCAGAGCTTTCCAGACGCTCATTTCCGAAAATCAATCAGCGCTCATCATTCAAGCGTACCAGGATCTCCTTGCAGAAGTCCTTCCCAGTAAAGTTCTGCGCGCCGTAAAGCCCTCCGGTGCTAAAGACATTGATTTCCACGAGCTTGTCAGTGATGAAATCAACCCCCACCAGATCTAAGCCATCCGCTCTTAAGGTCGGGCCAAGTTGAGCGATCGCGCTTCGCAAGTCGTCGGAGATCTCAGGTTTAATGGCGTGGCCGCCGGCGTGTAGATTACTCCGGAAGTCGCCTTTCGCAGGCACCCGACCGATCGCCGCCACCTCTCCATCAATCTCCAGGATTTCACCCTTTAAGAGCACCACGCGAATGTCACCATTCTCCGCCCCAGGAATGTACTCCTGAACCATCGCGAAGCCATCCCGAGTCACGATCTCAATGATGGCTCGCAAGTTCGAAGTGGTCTTGTCGATCGCAAAGACGCCCTGCCCTCTCGTCCCTTGAAGAGGCTTAATGACAAGGCGCTTGTCGGTGTTGTGAAGCCAATCCAAAATGAGCTCTTCACTCTGAGTCACCAAGGTCTTCGGCTGCACCTCTGGGGAGAAGCGGGCGAGATACAACTTATTCGCGGCGTTCGCCAAACCATCAGGATCATTGACGACCTTCACTCCCTCACTCTTCAACTGCCGAGCAAAGTGTAAAGAGCATTGGTGAGCCCAATCGTTATTCTTATCTCGCGCCGGATTCGTTCGAATCATGAGCAAATCGACTGCGGAGAGATCGACTGTCTTTGCCTCAGTGCTCTTGAGCGCTTTTAAGAACTCAGTCGTCGAGGCATAGGAGTCGGCCCCTGAGACGGTGCGTCCTTTGGCAGACACTCCACCCGCCGTTCGCCAAGCGAAAGAATAAACGTCGCAGACTATCGCCTCCCAACCCAAATTGACGGCTGTTTCCATAAGCATCGCGGTGGTCTGAGTGGCGACTAACTCCGCCACATCATTCACGAGAAAAGCAAGCCGCATGGGCCTCCCACTTTCTATTTCTTCTTGGCCTTCGGTGGTTTTTCTTTGCGCTCAAGATACTGACGATCTTCCACAGTGGCTTTGATTCCAATGTGCAAAATGCGTGCACCCGTCGGGCTCACCGGGTTGACGCTCTTTCCGATCACGACACCATGAGCGGGGCTCTTGTATTCCTTTGTGACCTCCCCAAAGATATCGCAGAGGCGGCCAATAGTCTCGCCCTCAGTAATCGGATGAGTCACATCAGGGAAGACCTCTAGAAGCCCCCCCATATCCGTGTAGAGCCAATAAGACGATTTACACAGAATGGGTCGGGCACCCAAGGCAACCGGCCGCTTGGGGATCATCTTGACTTCAGAGAGCACCGCCTTCAAGCCAACGAGGGATCGCTTAATGTAATCACTTTGAAAGCGCTGAGGGTTTCCGATTTCCAATGTGATGGCCGGGATCCCCAATTCCATCGCCGCGCCCCGAAGAGTGTGGTCGGAGGCAGGATTATGGACAATGATCTGAGGCCGCTGAAGATAGGCCATCTGCGCCGTCATCTCATTGGTCATGTCGGCGCGGACATAAAGAGAATTCACCCTTCCAAAGCTCGCGGTGTGAAGATCGACGAGGTAATTGAACTGCTTGACGATCTTCTCCATAAAGCGATTGACGTAGACCTTGCTGGTATTGCCGTCCGCCTTACCAGGAAAGATATGATTCAAATCAATCACATCCATCCGCCGTCGGTTCTTATGAAACCCTGGCAGATTGACCACAACAACGGCGACAATCGTGCCACGAAGGGTTGTTAAATCAAGGGTTGAGAGCAAACGCTGAATCACTGGAATTCCGTTTAGCTCATTGCCATGAACCGCCGCGGTGATTCCAAAAACAGGGCCACGCTTCTCTCCCTTCGCAACGAGGAGTGGAAGCTCGACAGGGGCGCCAAGGCCATCGTGACTGATGGTCACGAAGAGCTTGGAGACGGCGCCCCGAGGCAGTGATTCGAGGTCGAGTTCTTCGACTCTCTTAATCTTTGTTTTCATTGTCGTTTTATTGACTTTCTATGAGAGCGTTCGTTGAGTCAACGATATCACTCATCGACTCGGCTCCAGCGCTGGGTCGTGCCTATTTGATGAACAGGAGGCTTAAAATCGGTTGCATCGGCCTCCTCAAAGGGGAGGTTATGAGTCAGATTAGAAAATGTTAAATGGGCCGCCAGGGCGTTTTGATTTTTGACCCAATTAGGCCGATAAAGAGGTGGGACGATCAATCCAGCTTCAAAGAATGGCTCTAATTCCTGAACATCACCCCACGATAGTCGGCCGACAAACATTAACTGCGTGTATTGAATCTTGCGCTCTTGGAGTGCAGTCAATAAGAAGGTCTGAGTCTTCAAGAGACCCCTGAGATAAACGATATCTTTCGTGAATGCGACTTTCCCGCGAGGATCGCCACCACGGAAAACACGGGCTGCGGAGTAATAGCTCTCGCGCTCTGATTGACCTGCTTCGAGGAAGCATTGAAAGACCTCAATAAAGTTGGCCCCCTCTATGGCCTTGTGAATGCCTTTGATACGTAACGCGAGACGCCTCAAACGCTGGAGGTCTATGGAATTGGTAATAAACTCTGCGAAGGTCGCTATGCCTTCTTGAGTCGCAGTCGTCCGTGGGGCATTCAAGCTGAGACAAGTCAAGTGAGGCTGAACACGACCGTTAAGAGAGGTCGCCGTGTGAACAAAGCCCTCGTGTTGAATGAGCTGCTCCATGTCGTTGCTTGAGAACATGGCCGAGCTGCGAATGCGAACCCGCTCCGCCCCAGCGGCAGCCTTAGATGCCAGTTGAGGATCGACTTTGACCTTGA
>JARGOJ010000138.1:0-1341 GCA_029210225.1 Planctomycetota bacterium | reverse complement strand
CGACCAAAAACCTCCGACATATGAACCTGCAAGTCTGTTGCCGACAGATCTCTAACAACTTCTAAATCAGAACAGCTCCGCGACAACTCGTCGGTCACTTTCAACAGCTTCTCCGCCGAAGCCAGGTTCGTCAATCCTCCGGGAGCGACTTCATCGGTGGGTCCACCATAGATGTGAGTCGATATCTCCGTGAAGGTCGGAGTCCCAGCGTGTTGGAGCATTCGCGCTGAGTGCAGATAACTCTCGGCCGTTCGCGCAATGAATCGTGCGATGGGATGGTCAGCGAGAGGGCGAGACAGCCGCTCCAAAGCCGCAATGTGCTCTGATAGCTCACAGCTTGGGTGCGGCGGCTCAGGAATTTCAGGGTTTCCTGAAGACCAAGTCTTCAGAAAGGCGCTCGCCATATCATCGGGCCAAGCCAGATAGCTAAGAATTTTAACGTTCTTAGCTATCTTAACGAGCTCGGTATCCGCCGCCCTGAAATGTTCAAAGTCTTTAATAGCGTCCATGCACGCCTCCGCAAAAAGGAAGCAAGTCCATTAGCTGGACTTACTTGGATCCCTAAGAATTTCATTGACCAGAACATCATCTGGGTTCATTGACTTGAAGAATTTGCGACGGAATCGATTGCGTTGAGTCAAGAGACTTGAAGCCATACGGTCAATTGCAGTCACCGACAAGATCGTCTGAATATAGCTCTCAATGAGGTCATCGAGACCCAAACCAATCTTATTGAAATCGCGGCTATCCATGAGCATGAGGCGAGAGCTCTCCGTCGAGAAGGTCCCGTCGTCGTTCTTCACAGACAGATTCGTTCCGAGCATATCCCAGGACGACTGCGAATCGTCCAGCTCTCGCACCAAGGGCTTGCGAGCGCGACGGGCATAGAGCGCCACCGGGAAGAAACCTCCTGGGCCGTTTCCGACCATGAAGCGAATATCCGCGACGAAGATCCGATTGCGGCGATCGGGCATGGTCCCCACATGATAAAAGCGTCCCGCGAGGCTGTCAGAGCTCCAGTTGGCATTACCGACCAATGACTGCACAATAAAGCGATCGTAGTGATGCTCAAGAGACGAGAACGCCTCTAGCTCCGCCTCCGACGTGATGGTCCAAACTCCTTGCCCTGCATTGGAGTAGGGGTTTTTCACAACCGCGACTCCACCCATGCGGCGGACCCACAGCGGCACTTCTTGGACAGACACATCCCAGATCGTTTCCGGAGTGCGAATCGCCAAGCCCGTCGTGCGTAGGTCGGCGTTGTAGAAGTCGTAAGCCTTGGCCGCCAGCAGCTTATTCCGTCCCCCGGCGAGGCAGACAAGAATCGGATTGAAGAGCACG
>JARGOJ010001246.1 GCA_029210225.1 Planctomycetota bacterium | reverse complement strand
GCACGAATCAGAAAGCTTCTTCCTAATGTCCCCGAATAAATAGCTGCCCTGTATTCTCAAGTTTTTCTACCCCCACCAAACGGCTGACGCCGTTTGACTCCACCAGAGGGAGAGTAAGTGTTTATAGTGGTTAGAGAGATATGAGTGAGAACAGGTTCAGAGTGCCATTGGGCGAAGCACCTGGTTTCCCCGAATAAATAGCTTTCTCCTCAATAACTCAGCCCCAGCTTGCGGTAGATGGCGGCGAGGAGCCAGAGGGGACCGATGAGGAGAAATTGGAGGTCTTGGAAGAAGGATGGCTTCTTGCCTTCGATCTTATGACCGATGAACTGGCCGATCCAAGCCACGACGAAAATGAGGAGGGAGGATTGCCAGAGAGGAGTGCTGAGCTGTTCGAGGCCGTAGACAACACCGACCATGGCAGAGCCGACAAGGACCATTCCCAGGGCTAGCTTTGGGGAGAGAGTCGCGTAGTAGACCATGACGAGGGCAACGAAGAGGCTGCCCCAGTGAAAGAGGGCGTGATTGAAGGGATCAGGGATCAGTGATAGCAGCGCGATGACGGTGATCATGATGGGGGGGATGCAAAGCCAGTGGATCTTTTTGTTGGTGGGGTTTTTGTGGCTCGCGCCATATTCATCGAGCCAATTTTGAACGGTCTTCATAGCGAGCTTCTTCATTCTTGTCTTAAGGTCAAAGAGCATAGAAACGCCCTCAGCAACCGACTAAAAAACGAAGTTCGCTGAGGGCGTTTATTTTGAGTGACCCTTGCTGATTTGCAAGGGGTTTATTGGCTCAATAGAGCTTAGCCTTTTTGTTTGTTGGCTTAGCGGGCTTGCTCGGTTGTGTTGGGCGACGAGCAGGGCGGGTCGACTTGATAATGTCGGGCTTGTCCTTGCTGTTCGCGACTTTCGTGGCTGTCAAGAAGCACAGACGGGCTACGTCGCGGATCTTCACAGCGTCGATTTTCTCTGGGTGATCGGTGACTTGGTGGTAGTCCTTGTGAAGGCCTGTGGTGAAGAAGATCACGGGCACGTTCTTGGCATAGAAGGACGCGTGATCGCTGTTCCCGGAGATCTTCGCGGGGAGGTCAAGCTTGTAGTTGATGCTCGCCTTGTTTTGGGCCGTGACCACACGCTTGAGCATTTTTGATTGCTCCGCGCCGAAGAGCGTGACCTCTTTAGGAGTGTTCCGACCAACCATATCGAGGTTGAACATCGCGACGGTTTTATCGAGCGGATAAACAGGGCGCTCTGAGTAATGGCGTGAGCCATAGAGACCTTTTTCTTCCCCAGAGAACGCAATAAAGATCACGGAGCGAGCTTGGCGGGTTTTGTGAGCGCCGAAGGCTTTCGCGATTTCGATGAGGGCTGATGTCCCCGAGGCGTTGTCGTCAGCGCCATTGTGAATGCGGTCTTTTTTGCCGCCACCGACACCGACGTGATCGTAGTGGGCGCCGATCACGATGTACTCATTTTTGAGGACCGGATCGCTGCCAGGAAGTATTCCGATGACGTTGCGGGTCATGATGGTTTCGTTGGAAAACTTGACGGTCATCCCAAGGGTTTTGCCGTGTGCAAAAGACTGAGCTTTTTTCGTTGAATCGATATTTTTTTGGATCGCGAGGAGGTCTTTGTCGCCGAATAAACGAGCGGCTGTTTTGCGGCTGATATGAACCGCGGGGATGCGGTCGGCGTTGTTGCCGCCCCCACCGAAGCCACGGCGACGACGATTGTTGTTCTTTCCAGCGTCAATGGCGAGACCGCTGAGCATGGGGAAGTTGCCGCCAATATTATCTGGTCCATGAGCTGGCCCGGTAACAAGGAGCATACCAGCGGCACCATGGCGAATCGCGTTGGCGAACTTCGTCGTGAAGGTTTGGTGACGACGACCGGCGCGAGTGCCGAAGAAAGAGTTTCTGTCGTTCTTGTTTGGAGCGTAGCGGAGCACGACAACGATCTTGCCTTTAACGTCGAGGCCTTGGTAATCGTCGTAGTTTTGGTTCTCTGCGGTGATTCCGTAACCAGCGAAGACAAGCTCGCCTTTCGCGCTTCCCTGGGCTGAGAAGAAGAATGGGACGCCGTTTTCTTTCGAGAAGGAGATCAACTCCCCACCGAGTTTTAGGCCGCTGTCCTTACTGGGGGTCACCGCGGAAAGACCATAGTCTTGAAACCACTTGCCTTTGTTCCCGGGCTTCAGGCCGTATTCGGCGAAGCGTGAGGCGACATAACGACCGGCGACGGTGAGGCCGCGAGACGGTGTGTCTCGACCCTCAAGTTCGTCGGACGCTAGAAAGTCAACGTGAGCTTGGGCTGCAGCGCGAGTAATAATCG
>JARGOJ010001245.1 GCA_029210225.1 Planctomycetota bacterium | reverse complement strand
GAGCTGACGCATAAACGTTGGGCTCGAACCTTTAAGTCCGATCGTGTTGACTTTCACTTTGCGGAACTTGTTCATCTGCTTCACCTTGTCGAGGAGGTTCTGGATACCCGTGGCGTCCAAGGCTTGACCCTGGTCGTTGGTGGGTCCGCCGTCTGAGATGAAGTAGATTGTGTCGGCTTCCTTACAGTTGAAAGCTTCAACGAGAGACTTGTATGCGTTGGTCACACCACCCGCTTTGAGGTTCTCAATGAACTTGATGGCGTCTGACTTGTTGCCAGGAGCTGCAGGAATGATCTTCGTTGGCTTCCAAGCTTTCGCGGCCGTTGAGAATTGGACGATGTTGAAGCGTGCGTCCTTACGGAAGGCATTCACCAACTTGCGAAGCTGCTTCTTGGCACGCTCGATACGCATGCGATTCTTAGGCAACTTGTTGTAGTTTGGATCGGTTGGCTGGAGAGAAGGTCCGTTGTATGGCGGAGTCTTCGGCTTCACTGCAGGCTTCTTCTTCTTGCGAACTTTTGTGCCGTCGCCTTCTGTTTCTTCTGCGTCCTCATCCTTGTCTTCACCAGGATCTTTGACCGCCATAGATCCAGAGACGTCGATAATGATGACGACTTTCTTGGAGACGACTTCAGAACCGAAGAGCTTGGGACGACGCACTTGAGTGCCGCCGATAGGCTCTTTTTTGGCGTTCTCTGGGTTGAATGTCGCTTCCCGTGGATCCCAGAAGCCTTCCCAGTCTTGCTGCTCTGGAAAGCTCTTACCGGTAATGTCGTGAAGGGCTTTTTTGATCGCCTCAAAAGTGACACCGCCGCGCTTGCGATAGCGATCGAAGACGGCAATCAATGGACGAACGCCACGCTTGTCTTTACGAGTTGCAAGAGCGCGAGCAATTTCTGAGACGACCCGTTCATCGATGCGCTTTTGAGCGAGGAGTTCGTGAAGTTGAAATTGAGCCTTATCTTCGGAGAAGCTGGTGATGACTTCGACGAGAGTGATTTGGATCTCCCAGCGACGCTTACCCTTTTTGAGAGCTTTGTAAATAGCGTCTCGGGCTCCGCGATCATCCATACTGCTGAGCGCAGACTTTGTGGACTCAAAAACGGCAACCTCAGCGGAAGCGCATTTGAATGGCACAAGAGCAATCTTTAGGAGGAACTCGGCGGCCGCTTTATTGTTCGCCGCGCCGACCTCAGCAATGGCCTCTGAAGCCTGCGAGATACTAGGCTCGCTGCTTCCGGCCGTTTCAGGCAAGGCTGACACTGCGCCGAGCGCGCGTTGAGCTTTCTTCTTGAGCTTCTTATCAAGGCCCTTAGCGTGAGCAGGACCAGCAAAGCTCAAACTCAGAGCGATCGAAAACGCCCCAACTAGAACAGCGTGAATCGTTTTGTATTTCACTTTCAACACTCTTTCTCCCTTCGACACAACCCCAATGGTAAAGAATCCCTTTTACTCCGAGCCATTTAGGAAAGCGCCGACTCTTCACGAAAATGACAAAAGCTTTACAGTTCTTACTCACTCGTCCGCTTTTGTCGTTAATGCAGTCTTTGCATGTCTCTCGAAGCGACATAAACTTCGGGCCAGCCATTTAACCCACAGCGTTGAATTGAGTTCCAAAAAACTTTTGAAAGCCTTGGAATTCATCCAATACTCCATCTTCTTTCCCGGCCCTTTTATTCAAGCTGGCTTCAAGAAAGAACACGGCGTGTCGTGCTAAGGCAGAAAACGAGGGGATAGAAGGAGTTTACTTCTCTTCCGTTTTCTTTTTGAGAGTCTCTGCCTCGGCCTTCTTTTTCTTTAGGTAACGCTCATAGGTCGCGATGTTTTCCCGGGCTAAGTTCGCGTTCGGATGCTTTGGAAACTCTCGGAGAAAAGTTCGCAGCAGGGCAACGCCTTCTTCATTCTTTTTCTCTTCGATAAATAAGAAGGCCTCGGCAAAGAGCAAATACTGACGATCGCCGGTGAGCTTCTTCAATCGAGTCAGGCTGTACCTTGCGCTCTTGAGGCGTCCCAGTTGGATCTCAAGCAAGCAGAGATTGTAAAGGCTGACATACTCGGTCGGATTCAAATTGATTAAGGACTCAAAGTCTCGGCGGGCCAACTCCAACTTATTCTGACTCATTAAGATCTGAGCTCGGGTCAAGAGCAAGATTCTCAGCCGAGTGAGCATCTTCATGGAATTGTTGCAGATTTTTAGGGCTTCTTCTGCCCGGCCCATCTTGCGAAGCACCCTCGCTTTGTAAACGTAAAAGTCAGCCCGATCGGGTAAAAGTTTGATTCCCTTATCGAAGTCCTTGACCGCGTTTTCATAGTCGCCAATAGCTTCATAACTCA
>JARGOJ010000137.1:6409-13110 GCA_029210225.1 Planctomycetota bacterium | reverse complement strand
AAAATGGTTCCCTGGAAACAGACAGAGTGACTAGATTAGCGAATTGAATCTGCGCGTAGAGAAGATTAGATAATTCTAATCTACCCCTAATTGTTTCATTGATATAGAGCTTGTCTTTTGAGCGACACGGCCACTTTCGTTGTTGCTGTGCTGTGCCTTGAGCAACGAAGCGTTAGATTAGAGAAATCTAATCTGATTTGTGAGGATTGAGCCCTAGGCAGAGGGTACCCGCTGTGTCATTCTGAAATAATTAAGACGGTGTTTGTCGTTTGTCGTTTGTCGTTTGTTTGAGTGGAGAATGACTAGGATGCAAGCTGGGGAAAAACAAGTCGGCGGAAGAGAAGTGATTCAATTTGATGATCTCAACCCGTATTTGCTACTGAAGAATGGGAACTATCTCTACAAAATACCGTTTCGTGGTGGTTGGGCTGTATTGAAGGTCTACTATGGCAGCCGGTCCAATTGGGTGCGACTGACGAAGAGCTTTAACAACGTTGTTCTGCTGGGTCAGACGTCTTACTTTCCACAGACACGTCGTCGGGTCGAACGGGAATGCCTTGAACTCTGGGACAAACACGGTTTCAAAGTTTTTGATTGGTACGACGATGTTGATGTCATCGCTCCGAACTGTCCACCGAATGGCTACCTCCTCTGCGGCCATGTGGACGCGCCGACTCTTGAAGATCACCTCGTTGATGAGTCCATTGATATTGAAACCCGCTTTGAAACCTATCATCGATTTTTAAAAGAATGGTGTCGTCGCCATGACATCGCTGAGCGGGAGAATGAACCTCGGCTTATGCACGAGAATGGCGACTTCGGCCATGTGATGCTGGTTGGCGATGACTTCCTTTGGTTTGATTTAGAGATGGTTTACCGTTCCCGTCGCAGAGTCGCAGAGTTTCTATGGCATGAGATCATTCAATACTTGTGGTACATTCTGCGCAAAGCGCCAGAGAGCGTGAAGAGCCGTATTGTCGAAGAGACTGTGGCCGGTTATCCGAATAGGGAGCGGTTAAAGCGGGCTCCTGACTACTTCCTCAAGCATCCACGATTGCTCATGCGATTTGGTCGGAAGCTAGACAGTATGAAGAAGAAAGGGAGAAAGCCGACGAGTAAATACAATGTGTCTCGACGGCTTCGTGAAGCGATTCATTCAATCAGCTGATTGAACGGTCGCCTCACCTTCTTTGACTGTCAAGGATGGCGATTCGCTTTGGGCTAACAAGTCTAGGACGGCCACAGCGACTTCCTCTGCGTGAAGCGCCTCCATACAAACTCGCCCCTTGGAATTGTTGCAGCGGGCAGCGTTGCACGGTGGGCATTGGACCTCGTCATTCTTTGCGAGAGCAACAGCGCGTCCGTGGTAAGGTTTGTAGATTGAGCGACTCTTTGGCCCGAACAATGCAAGCACAGGAGTCCCAAGAGCGTTCGCCAGATGGAGGGGTCCTGTGTCGACCCCAATAAGTAAAGTGGCGCGACGAAAAAGTTCGAACAACTGCCCAAAGGGGAGTTGACGAGGCATGACCTGAACACCGGGACAGAGCGACTGAATCTTTAGCGCTTCCAACTGTTCGTCCGGCGAACCCCAGATCAAGAGATACTTAGCCTCAATTGACTTCTCTAACAATTCAACAAGCTTCGCAAATCGCTCTGGGAACCATCTCTTAATGGCTCCTCTCTTCGAAGCCCCCGAGTGAATGATAATGAGTTTTTCTCCTGGGAAGATACCCAGCTCGGCCAACTCATTTTGGATCGCGGCCTGGAGCTTTGAGTTGACTGGTAACTCGGCCGCAGGCTTTTCGATTGGCGTTGTCCAAGGCAATGCGTTGACCAGGAAGAGATTCCTGTCAACCTTATGACTCTCCAAGTTCTCTGGATTGACAAGATGGTTGTTAAAGAGATGGTTCCACTCTTTTGAATAAGGAGGCGCGAAGCCAATTCGGTCTTTAGCGCCAGTCATACGGGAGAGAATTCCCGACCGCAGGTTACCATGAAAATCTAAGACAAGATCAAAGCGTTGCTTTCTTAAAAGGGAGCCAGCTTTGAAGATTCCAGGAATATTCGGAGTGAGAGGCCAGAGTTGGTGTATTCCGGGGAGGCCATCGAGAAATGGCAGAAATGATTTCTTAACCAACCAATGGATTTCAGCCTTTGGAAATGACTTTCTCAAAAGGGTGACGGCCGGCAATACAAAAACTAAATCCCCGAGAGCTCCAACTCTGAGAATGAGTATCTTTTTGGGTTCGGTTTTATTGGCCAGTTTTGAAATGAGCATGGATGGCACTTCCTCTGAGATCTTCTCAAGGCAAGGGATCGTGCCATCTACACAAGGAACCTTGGAAGATAGAATAGTGTTAGAATGTTATTAGAACGCTCTAATGTCTCCACTCACGTTCAATATCTCCTAAAATAACTGAAAACAACACTCTCAATTGAGATTCGGGAGAGAACATTGATTATTGTGACAGGTGCAGCTGGTTTTATTGGCAGCTGTCTGGTGCGCGCTCTCAACGAATTGGGGCGCCAAGACTTGCTTCTCGTTGACAATGACTTCGCGGGGAAAAAGTCGCTCAATCTTGAGAACAAGAGCGTCGCAGAGAAACTCCAACATCACGAGTTACATCACTGGATTGAAGAACACCACAGCTCTGTTGACTTTGTCTATCACCTTGGGGCGAGAACCGACACCATCTGTCGCGATCCCGAAGTCTTTGATCGGCTCAATCTCTCGTTCTCTAAGGATCTGTGGACACAGTGTGTGGACTACAACCTCCCAATTGTTTACGCCTCGTCCGCTGCGACTTATGGGCTAGGTGAGCATGGCTTTGAGGATCGCCACGAACTTGTGCCGAAGCTCGCGCCCCTGAATCAATACGCTCGCTCCAAGAATGAATTTGATCGGTGGGTCCTCCGACAAAGCGCAGTGCCCCCTTTTTGGGCCGGGCTGAAGTTCTTCAATGTCTACGGCCCCAATGAATATCACACGGGCCCCATGGCCTCCGTTGTCTTTCATACCTTTCGACAAATTCAGGAGAACGGAGTAATGCGACTCTTCAAATCTCATCATCCTGAATACAAAGACGGAGAGCAACGACGCGACTTTGTCTATGTGAAAGATGTTGTTTCGATCTGTACTCACTTCCTGTCGCGGGACGTTCAGTCGGGGCTTTACAACGTCGGGACAGGAATATCGAGGACCTTCAAAGACCTCGTGGACGCGACGTTTTGCGCCTTGGCTCGCGATCCAAAAGTTGAATTTGTTGATACTCCCGAGTCAATTCGAGAGCACTATCAATACAGGACGGAAGCCAGCGTTGAGAAGCTTCGGTCAATTGGCTACGATCACGAATTCTTCTCGCTCGAAGCAGGTGTTTCCGACTATGTCCAGAATTACCTCGCGAGCGGATCCTATCATTAAAGAAAACTAATCCCCAGCTGGAATAGCAGTTGCAAGTCTTAACGATAGCAAGTAGTTATTTTTAAGGCGCTCGAAAGACATCTTGTCTGAGGTGAAGCATGCAATTTATTTCCAATCCTGCCACTCCAACTCCGAGTGAATTTCTCTTCTTTCAGTGCTTAGCAAAGAACGGCGGCTGCTGTCAGTCATTTCCGAACTGGAAAGTCTACGGGAAAGGTTGCGTCACTATCTATGGGAAGGCAAACCGATCCTCAGGACGCCTGCGCCTGAACCTCTAACGAAGTCCAATGTTGAAATCGGTAACAACTGCCGAGCTGTTGGAAAAAATGACAAGGTTTCTGCTCCTTTACGACTTGGAGCTCAGGCTGTCCATTGACTCAGAAAGGTCGGGTCGAACATGCATAAGACAAACTCCAGTTTCAACGTTCTCTATATTCTAATTCTAGTTCCTAGCATTGTGAGTCTGAGCGCTCATGGCACGCTACTCCTAGAGGCGCGGCCCTTATTATCAAATGTCACTCTCTCAATAGCGCTTGGGCTTCTTGTTTTCAAAATACGAAGCGATTACTTTAAGGTCCTCGGATACTGCGTCACTGACGCGCTCACAGGCTTGTCAAATATTCGGCAGTATCGGGACGATATGAATGTTGAAGTAGACTATGTGAATAAGAACGGACTCTGTTTGCTATCGGTCTATTTTGATCTTGATGGTTTCAAATTGATCAATGATCAACTCGGTCATGAAACCGGTAATTTTGTTTTGAAGAGAGTCGGAGCAATGCTTAGGGAGAGCGTCCGTCGCCAAGCTGACGGCTGCTATAGAATAGGAGGCGATGAGTTTCTCATCGTCATGTCACGAATTCACCCGGATGACCTGGTTGCGATCCGCTCTCGAATTGCTAAGCTGGTGTTGGGAATCGACGAGTTCTTAAAAGAGTATGGGGCGAGTCTCTCCTATGGAATGAGCGAGCTAAGAGAGGGTGAGAGTGAAGAAGAACTCTTGCGCCGGGCTGACCAAAAAATGTACTTCTTAAAAGCACAGCGAAGGGAGGCGCGGAATAAAGTTCAGCTGGAAAAATCCGCATGAACTCGTTGAACAGACGCGTCCTGAAATGAGAGTGCACGCTCAAGGAGCCTTTTGGAGCCGAGTAATATCAAGGACTTCGTCCCAAGTTTGATTCCAACCCACGTAGTGAATCCCAATCTGACCATCATCATAGATTCTCGTGACCTTGCCGAGATACCAGTGCCCATTCCAATCCACGTGGACATGATCGCCAACGCTGACCTCGTTGGGGGCGAGCGCGATTCCAGAAGGCTCAATGGGACCGGGTTGATTCATGATTTCCATAGGGCCGACAGCTTTGGCTTTCTCTGCAGCCTCTTTGTCTAATTGTAGACGAGAGCGAGGAACGATCTCATCGTAGGAGAGGTCCCAGCCAAGGTAGTGAACAACAGCGCGCCCGTCGTCCAAAGTCGTGAGCACTTCTCCAGCCCACCAAAGACCATCCTTTTCAATCTGTAAAATCATTCCCTTATAGAGCGCGGTATACTTTGCTAAGGGGTCCTCTGAAGAGGTGATAGGGCCGGGGTTTTCAATCGAGAAGGGATTCATCATGACTAGGTCCAGTTTCAGCAAAAGACAGAACAGAGTTGCCCTACAATAACCGATATCCGAGAATGAATGGTGAGAGCCAAAAATCTCTTCGATCACCCAGGCGCTCATGGAAGAACACCGGAATGAAACGTCTTCTCTTGCTCTATCTCAGCCTCTTCGCAATGACCGCCTGTACACCAAAGGCGACGAATGAATCGCCAAGCATTCAAAGAGAGAAAGCAACCATGCAAAAAGAGATCGAGTCTGTACTTACCGTTCAAACAAAGGCATGGAACAACGGTGACATCGACGCCTTTATGGAGCATTACTGGAAGTCGGACCAACTGACCTTTAGCTCTGGAGGAAAGACCACTCGCGGCTGGCAAAAGACGAAAGATAACTACAAAAAGCGCTACCCAAATAAAGAGACTATGGGACAGTTGAAGTTCTCCGGTCTTGAAGTGACCAAGCTCGGCGATGAAGCCGCCCTTGTCCTCGGTCACTGGCAATTGACTCGGAAAGACGATAAGCCTGGGGGCAACTTCTCACTCACCTTTCGCTTTATGGACGGACGCTGGCTCATTGTTCATGACCACACCTCATTGCTCCCCGCGCCAAAGTGAGCCTAGAGAAATCCGGGATAGACGCCTTCAATGCACTCTTCAATATCGCTGCGTAGATAATCCTCAAAGAGCTCCCGGTCGTCCTTCGATAATGACTCCAAGGCGTCCTTGCGCTGCTGCTCCAATTCTTCTATGACATCCTCGTAGAGGAAAGCCATCAGCTCTCTCGCCTGCTCTTTTGACCCCGCTTGAAGGGCGCCGATTTTAGAGACCGCAGCCTGACAGCGATTCTCATTCAAGAGCGGCTTGACAGCCCAGACTAACAACTCCAGAGCATAGCTCTCCAATTCTTGTTTGCGCGGATCAAGAACGGGCTTCTCCGATTGATTGTAGCGAGCATCTTCGGCGAACTCGCTTATCTTTCTTTTGATTAGCGGTCGAACGCGACCCTTTTTTGTTTCAATCCAAACGGACTCAAGGGGCCTCAAAACAAGACCCTCCGCCAAATTTTTCTCGGCCAACGGTGGCAGTTTTAATCGCGCCGGAATTGTCGAGGAGAAACGCTCAGGGAAAGCCATGGCATTTTTGAAAGCGCCTTCGAATAATGTCTCAACATGGAAAATGCCGAATTGATCGAAGAGCTCCATGGCTTGATCAAAGGGCAGATAATCGCGATGCGTCGCGGTCTGATACGCCAGGTCAAAGGCGCTGAACTGAATGTCGGGAGAATAATAGACGCCGCTCTGAATCGCCGTCACTCCGTTGATTTTAGGGACCTCGGGGTGAGGATACTCGCCCCCAAACAACTCACCATAAACTGCAATGGAACTCAGCTCGGGAATCTCTGTTTGAACGGCTTTAAAGAGGCTCGGGATGGTCTCTTGGAGCTTGTCACGGACGCCCTCGAATCCGAAGAAGTCTTGACCATCTTCTAGGAGAGCCTTTCGCTTCGCGCAGCGTAATTCAGCGCCATCAAAGCTGAGGGAGAAGTTGGCCCCGTGTATCTTCTCGGTGGCGACCCAAGTCAGCTTTTGGAGTCGTCGCAAGGCCGCTTCATCGTTCTCCCAGGTGACCGTGCTCTCGGATATCTTTTCGTAACTTACAAAGCTCATCGCGCTCT